>JAOZMT010000333.1 GCA_029934175.1 Victivallales bacterium
TTTTCTTATTTGTGTTTTGTTAGTGTTCATTAGTGGTGAATATTTTAATTAATGATCGGCGTTAGGAACAAGCCCGATTAATCATTGACAACTTTATTTACAGAATGGAGTTTTATAAAATTAAATAAAAATCTTGTTTATCATAAATCCTGTCAAAATACAATTTAATTATCTAAGACCAACAGTTTTTCTGACTTTTACCATTGTTTTTTCTGCGATTTGAAATGCTTTAGCTCCATTTTCTTCAAGAAGTTTTTCTACATAATCAATATTATTTTCTAATTCGCTTCTTTTTTCTCTAAATTCAGCAAAGAAGTCCCAATAAAGTTCAAATAATTCTTGTTTTGCATGACCATATCCAAAACCTTTTAAATTTCTATATTTATCAGCCAAAGTATCTTTTTGTTCATTATTTGCGAAGAGTGCATATAGTTTCATAATGTTACAAGCATCAGGATTTTTCGGGTCATCAAGACCTTTAGAATCTGTTACTATTTTCATAACTTGTTTCCTTAATGCTTTTTTACCACCAAAAATTTCAATAGTATTATCATAACTTTTTGACATTTTTTGACCATCAATTCCAGGAACAACTGCAACTGTATCTTTTATTTGAGATTTAGGCATAACAAACGATTCACCATATAAATTATTGAATTTTTGTGCAATATCTCTTGTAACTTCTAAATGTTGTTTTTGATCTCTGCCAACTGGCACAAGCTCTGATTGATAAATTAAAATATCAGCTGCCATTAAAACTGGATATGAAAAAAGTCCATTATTAGGAATGAACCCCTTAGCCACTTTATCTTTATAACTGTGACATCTTTCTAAAAGTCCAGTAGGAACTAGAGGGTTTAATATCCAAGTAAGTTCAGTCACCTGTGGAACAGATGACTGTTTAAATAATAAAGTTTTTTTAGGATCAATACCACATGCTAAAAAATCTAAAGCAACTTGCAGAACTCGTTCTCTTAAAATTTTAGGATCTGGTGAAGTTGTTAAAGCATGATAATCTGCAATAAAGAGAAGGGTTTCTCCTTGCTCTTGTAATTCTAATGCAGGCTTCATCATACCGAAATAATTTCCGATATGAGGAATGCCAGATGGTTGTATTCCTGATAAAATTCTCATAATTACATTAACAATCCGCCGTCAATATTAATAACTTGTCCAGTTACATAATCTGAATCTGCACTACATAAGAAGTTCACAACATTTGCGACATCTGCAGGAGTTCCACCTCTTTTCATAGGAATATTATCTAAAAATGCATTTGTAGCTTCCTCTGATAATTTACCTGTCATATCAGTAACAATAAAACCTGGAGCAACTGCATTAACCGCAATATTTCTTGATGCAAATTCTTTTGCAGCAGTTTTAGTTAGTCCAATAACACCAGCTTTTGATGCAGAGTAGTTAGCTTGTCCAGCATTACCCATTTTTCCAACAACAGAAGCAATATTAACAATTTTACCATATTTATTTTTCATCATAGGTCTTGCAACTGCTTTTGTAAAATTAAAAGTCCCTTTCAAGTTTACATCAATAACTAAATCCCAATCTTTTTCAGACATTCTCATAATTAGTGTATCTCTTGTTACTCCTGCATTATTAACAAGAATATCTACTCTTCCCATTTTTTCAACAATATCTTTTACAGTTTTATTTACATCTTCAGAATCTGCGACATTTGCAGCAAAAGCTTGAGCTTCAACACCAGCTTTTTTAAACTCTGCAGCAGTCTCTTCTGCAACTTCTAAAAGAATATCTACAATAGCCAAACTAGCACCTTCTTCTGCTAATCTCTCACAAATAGATTTTCCTATTCCTCTTGCTCCACCAGTTACAACTGCAACTTTTCCATCTAATTTTCCTGCTGATTCACACATCTTATTCTCCTTTTTTTATTTTAATATTTTTTATTTTAATATTTTTTAATTTATTGTTTTGTTATTCCTAATAATGCTAAATCCATAATAAAATCTGTGAAATGTTTTTGGATTTCTTTAGCCTTTTCTAATAATTCTTCGTTGTTTTTAGCTATTTTCTTTTCAGTATCTATACTTAATATAATTTCAGGTAAATAATCTTTGTTTTCTTTTTCATTGTTAGGAATATAAGGGATAGAAATAAAACAACTTGGTAATTTACCATCATAGCAAGACATAGCTTTAACTTTTTCATGTGAAAGATAAACATTTTTCAAATTGTCTAAATAATCTTTATATTTTTTACCTTCAATACTTATATCTTCTAAATTTGCGACAACACACGGCTGTAAAGTTTCTGCTGAAATTCCAGGACACCCTTCCTGTTTATATTTATCATATTCAAAAATCATTTTAGAGCTAACTGCTTTAGATATAGATTTCCCATTCATATATAACCGTCCAGGTAAAGCCATATAAACAATTCTCTCGCCAGGCGTATGTTTCAATAAAACTGAAATTTTGAATTGCGAACCTTCATTTTTTAGAATTCTATTAAGAGTTTCTTTATATTCACTATGAAATTTAGAGCAAACAAGTTCAGATAAAGTATTATAAGCAGAAAAAGAGGAATCATATAAACAATTACCATAGTCAATATTAGAGCCTAATGAATAAATATTATAAACTTCTATTATTTTATGTTGTTCTTTAGAATCAAGATCTTTTGTTTTAATCTTTTTTACATCGTGATAAAAGGCAGGATAAAGGAAGTCTAATTCATCAGAATTTACTAGAGATTTAGAATAAATAATATTTGCATAATTCGCAGCAGATAATAAGCGACTACAGTCAATAATGCCTTCTCCACAAGGAACTAAGTTACCACTATTTATTTTTAATTCCACCCAGTCATTATGACCACAAGAAGCCGCAAGCCTTATATAAGTTGAATACTCTTTTATAGTTTCAATATAAATATTTTTTGACATTGTAATAAAATCATTCTTTTTTATCATATTAGAATTTACAACAACAACATAACCATCACCTGTAAAATTAATATAGAAATTTCCTAATTTATCATTTTCAAAATTATTTCCTTGCCAATGTTTTGATATGTAATTTATAATATCTGTATATATCTTATTATTAACATTATTCCGTTTATCTGTTGTTAAACTTGTAGATTTAACTATATCAATATACAAAATGTAATCTTTGTTATCTAATTTTCCTGCTGATTCACACATTTTTTTTACCTTTATTTTAATATTTTCAATTAATATCCATAATATACATTGACTTTATGGAATTTTCAATTATTATTTTATTGTTTTATTCTTTTTTTTGTCTAATAACTTCAAACTTTCATTTGCTTGAGCAAATAACCAATTTATTGCATTGAAAGTTTTCTCTAATTCAGATGGCGTTGCTAGAGAAATAGAATCTATGGTAAATAAATTTTCTTTAAGCTTTCCAAATTGCCAAGTTATCCCGTAGAAATCAATCCAAAAATTTCTATTTCAGCATTACCATTTGCTTTTTGTGCAGCAATCATTTCAGCACCAACTTGAGCCCAACCTTTTACAAAATTATCACGCTTCGCTTCCCCCAAACAAACAACAGGAGT
>JAOZMT010000334.1 GCA_029934175.1 Victivallales bacterium
AATCCAAAACAACCTTAAAAGAAGCAGTAATTGCTAATAAATCCTGCCCTTCTCTGTTTGAATTACGAGCATTTATAAACGCTTCAACTGAATTATCTGAATGAGTATCCATTTTAATATCTAATTCTCTAATAAAATCATCAAAATAATCAAGTTCTATTCCTTTATGTTGTTCTTTCACTACATCTGCATCATAAAAATTTCTAAAAACCTGCCTTAGGAATTGATTGATTTTTTTATTTATTGTTTTACCTTTTGTATTCTCAATAGCAAACTCAACATACCTATGCGAACCAGAAAAATTTTCTCCAGAAGCAATCTGACCTTCATCATATACTTGAATAAAACTCTGTTCTCCACGAATACGACTTCTTAACCTTGCTCCGTGATGTGAATGTAAACTATCTGCTGGAATACGAGTAAGAGAAACAATAGAACCAGGGATTTTAAATCCATTTTTTTCATCGCCTACTATTTCCCAATCTCTCATTTGTGCAAAATCGATAATTCCATTTTCATCACAAACGAACATATCATCATACTTCTGAGCGTTATCAGTTATAAATTTCTTCGCATCATCTAAAGTTTTATAAACTTCCGATTCATCTGTATAACGAGCATTAGTTATATTCCCATTAACTTCCGCTAAACGAATATGCCCTTTTTCTTCATTAATAATTACTGGACCATTTAAACTAGCATCAATTTGTGGTAATACTGTTAGTATTACTTGATTTGTTTTTCTTTTAAGCAATTTTCTCTCAATAGAACTAACTAACAATCTGTCTATTATTTCTTTATATATAGCATTATCAAAACTAAATTCTGGACTATCAATAAAATCTAACATTGAAGGCATTGATTCAGCTTCTCTTCTTAGTAATTTACGAATAGTTTCCTTACTCCCAAACTCTTTGATAGTCTCAGCAGGAGTGTCCAATTTCAATAATTCAAGATTATTGTATAAGAAGTTATCTGGAATTGAAAATTCTACACTTTGCGAACCATTATAACTAGAAATAGCATCTAAACTTTCATTTCTTTTAGTTAGCTTATCTTTTGATTTAGTTAATCTAACCTCAGCTTTTTCCAGCCATTCTTTAGTTTGACCAATAGATTCTTCTGCACTTTTAACTTTATTTTCTAAAGAAATTATATCTACTTGCAACTTCTCTTTTTTCTCTTTAGTAAGAGTCTTATCATGCTCTAAAAACCTGTTTTTTTTATCAATAATTGCTTGAGATTTATAAACGAAATCAAGAGACTTTTCTACACTTTTATTGAGTTTTGCTATATTATCACTTATTCCACTAACTTCATTCTTCTGTTCCTCAACTCTCTCTTGCTCATTCTCTACCAATAAATCTTTCAATTCCTGCATTTTAACTTGGTCTTTTTTTACTGCTTCCTTTTTAAACAAATTAGGAACATCTAGAAACTTCAAAAAATTAACATTTTGGATTTCACTTTGTGTTTTAGCAATATTGTCAGCATTTTTAAAACTTAAACCATTCGCAGTATACTGAATATTTTGATTTACAATTTTTCCATTTGGGTCGTGTCTTAAATCAACTTGATAAGTGTAATTTTTTGACTCTCTTACAAATGCCTGAGGTTCTTCAAGAGTGCTTAAAACACCATCATTTACTTTTGTCCCAGAATCAAAACTTAAAGTATCAATAGGGGCACCGTCAATACCTCCTGTTTCCATTACATTCCAAATCTTAACCAAAGTAGCATCATTATTTTCAGTTGGAACTTTTTGACCTTGCTCGTTTTCTTCAAACTCTATCAATGAATCAATATTTACTACATTTGTTTTAGTTAATCCTCTCTTTCCCTCTGCATTTATTCCAGAATAAAGAGTTTTCATTGTATTAAATTTATCAAAAATAGCATCCTTTGCCAATCTACTTCCTATTGAAGTTTGAAATTGTTTAAAATGTGCATCTCTCGCAAAACTTATACCATCCATTACTGTAACTTCTGCACTTTCATTTGCTTCAATAATTAAATCAGTTATTTTTCTAACTAATGCTTCATCTGCTTGCTCATCAATTACAACATGAGTAAAAGTCTCTTGCAAACCACCCTCAATGCCTATAACTGGGACAAAACCAGAAGACATAAGATTACCTGCCCTTTTAGTGAATTTAGAATATTTATTGTTATACTGTTCAAATTTACCGCCAATATTCTGTAAGATAATTGCATCGTAGTATAATTTATTATATGCATCCTGCTTAGACATCTTTTGCTCTTTTGCGTATTCCGCAACTTTATCTAAAGCTACAAAACTTAAACCAACTGGAGTATTTGCAAGCAATTGTTTATATCTCTTTTCAGCATCTACTTCATTCATTTTCAAGCACTGTAAGAAAGGAATTAATTTACGCTCTCCAATTTGAACAGTATTATTTAAGAAAAAGTCTCCAACTGCTGTAGAGGCTAATCCCTTTTTAACAATATCAATAACTTCTTCTGGAGATATATCATTCATATCTTCAATTTTCTCTCTTAATTTATCTCCTTGAACTGTATTCATAAAAGCCATTTCTCCGAAATAATCAAAAGAATTACCATTATCATTTTTAATATTGTTATACTTTGCTTTCATTAAATCAATATTCTCAGCCAATTCAGTATGAAACTTCCAAGATGCCTTACGATTTCCTTCAAAATCTTTATATCCATCATTATTAACATCTGACACTTGTCCATATCCTAATCTTTGGAGCATTGTAAAATCACCAATTGTCGTTTGAATTGGACTTTTAAAAGCATTTCTAAATCCTTCTTTATAATCTCTAAAATTCTCGCCTTTTGAATTTTTCACCTGGGGAACATTCATAATCAATAAATTATCTCTAAATACACTACTGTAATTTGAAATTTGTTGTAAATTACCAACATTTTGAGCATTCAATAAATCCTCAAAATAACTGTGTAAAAAAGTAGGACCACCTAGAATTTTTTTCAACATAGTATTCTGAGACAAATGACGAGCAAGAGCTTTAACAAGTGACTTCTTATAATATTCAACCTGTTCATTTCCTTCTAAAATATCCCCTTTCTTAACAACTTCCTGTAAATCTTTAATCTCTTTTGTCCAATAACTAATTAATGCATTATGGTTTGATTGCTTCTCAACATCTTTTAACGAATTTAATTTATCTAAATTCCCAATATAAGCATCAACCATAAACTTATATCCAGAATCAATTTGCTCTTTTGAAAGTTTATTTACATCAAAATTCATAGTTTTACCTTCTCCACGAGCAACAGTAGATAAATTTTCAGAAAAATCATTAAAATCCTGGAAAGCTTCTGTTAAGAAAAATGCTTTCTCTCGCAATTCTTCATTACTAAAACTAGCAATAGTTCTTTCTAAACCATCATTAAGAACCTTTGCTGCATCAGTTACATTATGCTTAACAAAAGTTCCAGTCTCTTTATTAAAGTTATAAACTGGATACCTTTTTCTACTTGCAAACGAAGCAACAAAAGAAACCATTGAGTCATAATCCAGACTTTTAATAAAAGTGCTAATTCTCGA
>JAOZMT010000335.1:0-2186 GCA_029934175.1 Victivallales bacterium
AAGTTATTAAATTGTCAAAATTAAGAGGACAACTGTTTTTAAAGAGGATACAAAACAGCGATAAATCGCTTTATGTTACTATCCGCTTGAAAGCTGAACTCCGACAGCTTTTTTGACTTTTTCTAACTAAGAGTGTAATGTCTTATTACTAACATTTCGGGGTTCGTTTTGTTCAATAATCAATAGAATTTTTGCGAACAATGCTTTAGGAATACAACAAATAAAGTCTAAGTTTAGAGTAAAGCAAACAAAGTAACGCAGGCATCCTGCCTGCAAAGTATCGTCAGGCATCCTGCCTGGCGTGTGCGAAGCACAAAAAGTTGCGAAGCAAAAAAGGGTTTTAAGTTGTAAGCAACATATTAAGTTTTTGTGCTTGTTTGCTCCGCAAACTCGCACAGCAGGCAAGATGCCTGCGTTACTTTTTGCTTTGCAAGTTTTATTGCTTATTTTCTCTAAAATTGAATCCCGAAATGTTAGTTATTAAAATCAGCCATATTCACCTTGTTTATCCTGAAAATCCTGTCTAAAAAATCATATTAAAAGTTAAGAACAACCCTTTTATTTCCACATTATTTTAACTGGAATTCCTATTGGGAATACTTTTGCATTCTTACAATCTTTAGATTGTCCAAGTAAAGAATAAGAATTAATTAAAAAAGTATACGGTTGCTCTTCATGTATTAAATTATGAAAGGCATGATAAATTTCAATTTGTCTTTTCTTATCAAATGTAACTTGTAACTCATCAATTAATGCATCAGCCTCTTTGTTTTTAAAATATACATGATTACTTGATGCATTATCATCTGCATGACTTGAATGCCAAAGTTGAAATGGATCTGATTCTATACTTAAGCCCCAACCTAAAATACATACTTCAAAATCTTTTTTTTCCAATTTTTGAATATACACGGACCATTCAATCTTTTGTATATTCATTATAATCCCTGCTTTAGCCATATCTTCTTTTATTATAGGGAGTATTTTTGATTGCAATGGATGACTTGCTACTTGCAATATTTTAAATTGAAAATCTTTGCCATCTTTATCTAAAATTCCATTATTATCTGAATCTTTCCAACCTGCTTCTTTGAGTAATTTTTTTGCTTTTTCTATTGAAAATTCAAATGGTTTTATCGACTTGTCATAATATGGAGTGTCAATAAAAAATGGTCCAGTTGTTATTCTACCTAAATCTTTATATACATCTTTTAATATTCGTTTTCTATCTACCAAATGAGTTAACGCACGCCTAACTCTTTTATCCTTAAATTTATCAATTCTCATATTATATCCTATGTAAGAATAAGAACGAGATGGGTATTTGAAAGTTTTTAAATGACCAGTCTTATTATTAAAATCATTTTTATTAACATTTTGAACCCATTGCTCTGGAAGCAATCCAACTCTATCAATTTTTTTACCTTTAAGAGCTTGTAATCTTGTATTCGGATGTTTTATAACCTCCATATTTATACTTTTTAAAGGTGTGGATATTCCATATTTATTACCATAATATTTATCCCATCGTTTAAGAGTAATTCCTTTTCCCTTTTCCCATTTATCAAATTGAAATGGACCACACCCTATAAGTTTCCTGTTTTTCTCATGATCATCATTGAATCGCTTGCCATCAAATTTACCTTTGTAATCATAATAAAAATGCTTAGGCAAAGGAGATAATGAAAGTGTCATTGATTTTGATAAAAAATATTTTTTCTTCCATGTAATTGTAAAAACATAATCAGATATCACTTCTATTTTATCTAAATCTTTAAAATAGCCTCTAGTAGGCGCACAATCTACATCAGGATTTTTTATAACATCAATATAAAATTTAAAATCATGAGCCGTTACAGGAATATCGTTATATTCTTTGCCATTTTTATCAGTATAATCATGCCATAAAACACCTTTCTTTAGATAAATTGTATATGTAAGTTTATCTTCAGATACTTCCCACCTATCAGCTAATAAAGGTTCATATTGATCAATTTTCTGATAATTTCTTGTTGCGATAGAATCATTACAATAATCCCATAAACTGCCAGCGAGACTTTCATTATTGATTATATAATTTAAATTTTTTGTTTCACTAGAAATAGCAGTTCTTAATTCTCCATTTATGTCGGCTTTTTGATCATAAAATTCATAATTTGCGATTTGTGCAGATGCGACTTGTGCAG
>JAOZMT010000335.1:2286-3550 GCA_029934175.1 Victivallales bacterium
TTGTGCAGATGCGACTTGTGCAGGTGCGACTTGTGCAGATGCTACAACTTGCATATTCATAATTTTTTTATTTAAATTATCCATTTTATTGCTAAGATCAGATATACTTTCGAGACAATCTTCAACCCTTGCTTTATTTCTATCAAGAGAAGTAATCATTGCAATAGTTAATATGATAAAAGCTATTGTCAAAATAGTGATAACAGTTGTTAAAAATGTATTTTTTTGCATAATATTTCCTTTTTTTTATCCGCAAATTTCGCAAATTAACGCAGATTATTTATCAACGAATTATACGAATTATACGAATTTATTTTATTTATTTTTGTTTATTTTTCTAAATTCAACCAAATGCCTGCAAGGTTTCCGACTCATAAAAAACTCTTTAATTATTTTGCGTACAACTCTTTTATTCAAAATTAAACATTCAAAATTCCCCGATATTTCATTTCAGCACCTTGAAAAATAACGATTAATTTAGTTAAACGAATTCTTCCCTCTGGCAATAATTGCCATTGTCTTTGGATATTTTTATCTTATATCACATCTTTTTTATTAAGATCGCAATCTTTTAATATCTTAGATATAATACCTATCCCTAAACTTTCTCCAGAATGAATATGGAACTGTAGCAGAGCGACCATCACAATGACGCAAAAAATGATGACTACCTTTAATTCGAATAGTATTAAATCCTAATTTTTGTAAAATTTTAATTAATTTTTTCCCTGATAAAGCTGGGAAATTACTCATACTGAAACTGCAACTCTTTGAACACCTATAAATTCATTTCTATTGTATGAATTATCTTCAACTTCTAAACATAATTCAATTACTTCTTTTGTGCGTTCAAGTAATTGATCTAATGATTTTGCTTGTGTATGACAACCATTTAAACTAGGAACACGAGATACATAAAAACCATCACTATCATTTTCTATAATTACATTAAATATCTTATCCATTTTAAACTCCTTTTGTTAATTAATTATATTAATATAATATCTTTTTAGTAAATATCAATTTAAATTCTTACTTTCTTCTTTATTCTTAATGTCATTCAGGCTTCCAGGCTGAACGAAACTACGCACAGACTTCTTAATGTTGAATTCTTAATTTTGAATTTTGAATTAATACAAAATTTATTTATTCTCAGTTAGAGTATTTTTTCAATTCAACATTCATAATTCAAAATTAACATAACCCCTGAAACTCAATCAAGTCTTTCCCAACTGCTAACTGCTAACTGCTAATACTCAATAAC
>JAOZMT010000024.1 GCA_029934175.1 Victivallales bacterium
ATCAAATTTTCAAAATAATCCTGTCCATCTTGAAAATCCTGTTATCCTGTCAAATACATATTTTAAACAGGTTAAATTATTAAATTGTCAAAATTAAGAGGACAACTGTTTTTAAAGAGGAGTCCTGCAATCATTGAATACTGCAAACAGTAGAAAAAAATTATAAATTCAAAATTAATAATATTTTCAGCAAGTTTTTTCTAGTTAAATTTGTAAAATAAAGATATTATAGTATCGTATCTTTAATGAAGTATTTAAATGAACTTAAAAAAATTGGAGAGTAATATATGTTTGGAAAGTTAGGCGATATGGCAAAGTTGACAAAACAGGCTATGGGTATGCAGAAAGAAATGAAGAAATTACAGGAGGTTTTAGCTAATACTGAAGTTTCTGGAGTTTGTGAAGGTGGCTTGGTTGAAGTTATAGCATCTGGTGATATGATAATTAAAAAAGTCAATATCAATCCAAATTGTTTACATCCTTCATCAGTTGATTTATTAAATGGTTTAATTCAATCTGCAACAAATAATGCTTTATTTGCTGCTAAAAAAATGGCACAAGATCACACGGCTGAATTGACTAAAGGTATTGATATTCCTGGCTTAGGATTGTAATATTTATGATTACAAATGAGATAATATCAAAAGTTAGAAATAATAATATATCAAAAGAAAATCAAACTTTTTCTGAATTTGCATGCAAAAGTATCGAGGCTGATTACAAAGATGAAAAAAATGAAAATCCTGATGTTCGTTCATCTTTTTTTCATGATTCTGATAAAATAATTCACTCTAAGGCATATTCAAGATATATTGATAAAACACAAGTCTTTTCTCTTTTTGAAAATGACCATGTGACACATCGAGTTTTACATGTTCAATTTGTCGCAAAAATTGGCAGAACAATCGGTCGTTCTCTTTGCTTAAACGAAGACCTTATTGAAGCTATTGCTCTTGGTCATGACTTGGGGCATTCTCCTTATGGACATGATGGAGAACATATTTTAGATGCGATTTGCAAAGAACACAAAATTGGTTTTTTTAGACATAATGCACAAAGCGTTAAATGTTTAATGGAATTAGAAGGTAAGGGGAAAAATCGAAATATTTCACTACAAGTTTTAGATGGTATTTTAACTCATAATGGAGAAATGCTATCTCCTGAATATCATCCTGATTATAATAAATCTTGGGAACAATTTGAATTTGAATACGATCGTTGCTTTAATGGCAAAAAAGATTTTAATAAAATAAGACCTATGACTTTAGAAGGTTGTGTTGTCAGAATAAGTGATATTATTGCTTACATAGGAAGAGATATTGAAGATGCTATAACTCTTAATGTGATAAAACGAGACCAGTTGCCAAGTGATATTGTTGATGTTTTAGGTAATACAAATAAAACTATTATAAATTGTTTGGTTTCGGACTTAATATCACAAAGTATTGGGAAAAATTATTTGGCGTTCTCAGAAAATATTTATACTGCTTTAATTAAATTGAAAAAATTTAATTTTCATAATATATATAAAGCACCAATAATAAAAACTGAGAACATAAAAATAGAAAATATGTTTATTACTTTATTTAATAAATATTTAGATGAGGTAGAAAAGGGAGATGAAAAATCTTTAATGAATAAAATGTTTTTAAAGAAAATGGATTCTGCATATCTCGCAAAAACTAATGAAAAACGGCAAATAATAGATTTTATTGCTGGTATGACTGATGATTATTTGAAAAATCAATTTAAGGAAATGTTTTTCCCTAAAAATTTCGGATATAAAATATAAATAAAAGGAAATTAATTATGAAAAGAAAAATCGCAACGACTTTATCGGTAGCACTAATCGCAACTTATTGTAGTGCTAAAGACTTGAGCTCTAAAGAACAGTTGAAATACGCTAAAGACAAAACATTTGATGAAATATGTTTTGCGCCAGAAGATGCATCTAAAAAAGTAATATCACAGCACTCTTTCCAAGTCTTATATAGTGGCTTGGCAACAGAGTTACCTGAAAAATATAAAGATGCACTCCCTCGTGATTATGCTCAAGTTAAAACAATGGGAGAACACAGTGATAAAGTTTTATTGGTTTATTCTAAAAAAGATGATGAACTTTTACAAAAGTTTAATAAATTATTGCCAGATACAAATATAATTGTATATGGTAAATTAAGACATAAAAAAGTTAAAGTAGGTAAAGTTAGAGAGTCTCTTTATACATTTCAAATAGAAGATTTGCGGGAACACAATCCTGTAGATGATTTAATTGTTAATAATTTTCAAGAAAAGGATTATTCAAAAGTTAAAACTAAAGAATTAGATGTTTATTTGACTAATTATTTAGATCAAAAGATAAAACTTCCTATTCACATAAAAGGAATATCAAATAATTTCAATAAGTCATATTCTAAGATTGGTGGTATGACACTAGAAGACTTCTTCGTATTAAAAATTATAGAACCATTGTCGCTTGATATTTTAGTTTATAGAAATAGTCAAAGTTCTAAAAAAATAATTGCTTCAAATTCAACAAATGCTTTATATCTTTGTGGTAGATTGTTAAAATTAGAAGATCCTACATCTAAAAAGTTTATACCTTCATATTATTTTATGTTAGATGGTATTACAGATCGAGAAGAAACAGAAGAAGAAAAAGCTAAGTTTTTTGAGGAAGCAGATAGATTAAAAGATTAATGAAAGATATTTTTTTACAACTTTATAAAAATAAAACTGCACTAATCGCAGCTTCTATTTTTTCTATTTATTTATTAGTTGCGATTTGTGCAGAAGGATATTCTTTTTATTGTGCAAAAAATAAAACAACTCCTGTTTATAATGTAGGAAATATAGATAATAGATTTCAAGCACCATCTACAACAAATTTATGTGGAACTGATTATCAAGGAAGAAGTGTTTTGTGGCGTGCTATTTTTGGAATAAAAACAGCTTTTAAAATTGGGGTTATTGCATCTGTTTTATCTATAACAATAGGTGTTTTTTTAGGAGCAATGGCTGGATATTTTGGAGGCTGGGTTGATGATATTGTTACTTGGATTTATAGCACTTTTGCCTCAATGCCAACTCTTTTATTTATATTATCTTTTGCTCTTTTGGTAACAAAAGGATTTTTATTTCCACCGCTAGCATTTTTTTTAAATATTGCAACTGATACATTTAATATGGACATAGGAATTATAGCAGTTTATTTGGGAATAGGCTTAACTGGTTGGGTTGGATTATGTAGAGTTGTCAGAGCGGAGACTATGAAATTGCGTGAGTCAAATTATATTTTAGCTGCGAAGTGTGCAGGTTGTGGCTCTTTTAGAATTATAATTAAACATATTATACCTAATTTATCTCATTTAATAATTATCTATTTTACAATGAGATTTGCGTATGCTATAATGACTGAGGTGATTATTTCATATTTAGGAATAGGAGTTCAAATGGAACCAAGTTGGGGTATTATGATATCAGATGGACAAGAAAGGTTATGGCGTGGTGTTTGGTGGGAATTAGCGACTGCGACAACACTTTTATTTTTTTTAACACTCTCATTACATTTGCTCGGAGATTTTCTTCGCGATGTATTTGATAAAAAATCTCTATAAAAAATGGCTATACAATGCATAGAACCTAACTTAGGAAAAATTCCTGAAGTTTCAACTTATTCAGTTCAAAATAAATTAAAGACTGGAATTATTGTTCGTTCTCCAAATTGGTTAGGAGATGCGATAATGAGTTTGCCAGCATTAAAGCAAATTAAAAAAATGTTACCACAAGGTAAAAAATTATTTGTTTTATCTCCTAATGGACTAAAAGATTTATATTTGGCTTTAGATATTGTTGATGAGGTTATAATTCTCAAACAAGCACATAAAAATTGGACAAAAGATGATATTCGTAATGTCCGACAATGTAAAGCTGGCGTTGCAGTTCTTTTTAATAATTCTCCAAGAGATGCAATTTTTTTGAGGTTAGCAGGAGTCTCAAATTTATTTGGAGCATCTTCTGGTATCAGAAATATCTTAATGAGACGAACTTACAAATATCCTAAACGCTTGAGTAAAGAGTTTAATATTATGCATCATTCCGCAAAATACTTATCAATGGCTTATGCGATTTGTGCAGAAAAATGGGATGGTGAATTCCCGAAAATTAAGATAAATACTGATAAGGTTTCAGAGAAGTTTATTGCGATGTGTGCAGAAAATCGTATTATGTCATTATCTCCAGGAGCTGCCTATGGTCAAGCTAAAATGTGGGCATCTGAAAATTTTCGTGAAGTCGCAAAGTCTTGGGTGGACAAAGGTGGTCGTGTTGTTGTATTAGGAACTGATAAAGAAAAAGAAACTGCTGAAATTGTGCTAAAAGATTTACCTACAGAGTCGGTTTATGATTTGACAGGAAAAACAACAATGATAGAATTAATGTATATCTTAAAACAAAGTAAAATTTGTATTGCAAATGATAGTGGAATTATGCATTTATCAGGAGCATTAGATGCACCAGGGATTGCAATTTATGGTTCTACAGATCCTTTTGCAACATCTCCATTATCAAAAAAATGGAAATTGCTTATTGATAAACAAGAATGTGCTCCATGCTTTAAACGAGAATGTCATTTGAATAATCATCCTTGTATGAACGCAGTTAAACCAATAGATGTAATAACTAACATTTCGGGCTTCGATTTTAATGTAGAGCAAGGAAAAACTATTTTTAGGTAAAATTAAATCAGACGCTCAGTCAATAAGAAATGAGATATATAGTATAGCAACTCTTGATTTAAGATTAGAATTAATAAAGGCAAATTGATTACTGGTGCAGAAATTATCAAAAAGAAGAAAGTGTGAAAAAATATATTTTAAATAATCCTGTAAAAGCAGGACTGGTTGCAAATCCAGCAGATTGGAAATGGAAAAAATAGTTTCATTAGTCTCAATGATTTAAAATATATTTTATTATATCTTCTCTTATTGCTTGTTCTTTTAATAATTTTATAAACTCTTCTTGTCTGCATAAATGTGATAACTTTGATATTAATTGCAAATGTCTAGTTTGTTTTGCACTTAAAATTATGAAAAGGGTATGAACTTTTATATTATCAAGTGCTAAATAGTCAATAGGTTTATGTAAAAAACAAATTGATAAACTTTCATCTGCAATATCTGATACTATTGGATTTCTCGGATGTGGAAAAGCTATACCATTTCCAACCGCTGTTGTTGCCATTTTTTCTCTATTTTTTAGATTTAATAAAGTAACTTCTCTTGTAAGGGTATTAGGAATTTTAATAATATTCACAGAATTTTCTAAAATTGTATTTATATCATTACCTGAAATATTATAAAAAATTCCTCCATTGTTTAAAGAGTTCTCTATAGTGATAGGTTCTATTTTATTATCAATTTCCTCTATAGGTATTTTTATTTTATACTTATTCTGAATTGTCCAATTATTTATATCATCAGTTTTGAAACGATATTGATGATTTATCCTAAAATATGGAATTTTGTTGTCATTTATCCATCTATATATTGTTTTTTCTGAGACTTGAAGAAGTTCAGATAATTCTTTCAATTTTAAGTCCATTTTCATCCTTTTATTATAAATTATCATTTAAATGTCTTTAATTTATCACATATTTGACAAAAAAACAGTAAAAAATGAAAAAATATTGAAAAAATGTCAAAATGTCCACTAATGTCTATTGAATTTTTATAAAAAAGTGTTATATTGTTGTAGTTTTAGAATAGAATAATAAAATGGAGGAATTATGGAAAATAGAAATAAGTTAGGTTTAATGAAAATAAAAGATGTAATGCACCTTATAGTTAAAAATCCAACCATTATTAGTCCCAAGGCTAAAATTTTAGATTTATTAGAAGCGGTAAATAAAGATTTGAAAACTCGTCATGTTTATGTTTCTGATAATGATAATAAGTTAATCGGGTCAGTTAGAATGAATACAATAGTAAAGTATCTTTTTCCCACAGCTGCTATAATGTCTGATGGAATTTCAAGTTCATCAAATTTAATTGTTAATATACATTCAACAGAAGTTGAAGAAATTATGAAAAAAGACCCTTTTTATGTAACTCCAGATGCAACTTTATCATCAATTGCAATTCTTTTTATCACAGAGAAAATAAATGAATTACCAGTTGTTGACGAGCAGTTGCATATTATTGGTCAGATCAATGTTTATGAAATAATAGAAGCTTATAAAAATATAACTTAAAGAAAAATATTATGAATCTTATAGAATTATTACAGTCGGATAAAATTGTCACAAATATAGTTAAGAAAGATAAAAATGATGTTATAAATGAACTTTTAAACGCATGTGATTTATCATCAGAAGATATATCAAAAGAAGATATTCTTCAAACTTTATTTAATCGAGAAGAAGAATTGTCAACAGGTATCGGTGATGGAATAGCATTTCCACATGCAAGGATATTAGGATTAAACAAACTTCATATCATTATTGGATTTTCTAAGGAAGGGATTGATTTTAAATCAATGGATAAGAAACCAACTCATATTATAGTTTTAATGCTTGTTGATCGTGCAAAACCTAATGAATTATTGAAAAGTAGAGCTGCAATTGCAAAATTATTATCTAATGAAGCTACAAGAAAAAAATTATTGTCTTTATCTTCATCTGATGAGATTATGCATCTTATAGCAGACGCTAAAATAAAAGTGGATTATGAAATTTCAGCAAAAGATATAATGAGACCTTTTTCATATACTATTAATATAAAGTCTTCAATTCGTGATGCCGCTCGTGAATTACATAGACGACATCTTGACTCATTGCCAGTTGTTGATGCGGATAACAAATTTTACGGAGAAGTATCTTGTCATGACCTTTTCTCTTATGGTTTACCTGACTTTTTCAATAATTTACATGTTATTTCATTTGTTAAACATATGAACCCATTTGAAAGATATTTTGATGTAGATAGAACGATGGATATAACAGAAATTTTAAACAAGAAGTCGAAGTCTGATTTAATAATTTCTCCAGATGCAACATTAATGGAGATTATATTTGAGATGACAGTTAAAAATAAAGAATTTTTATATGTTCTGTCCAAGGATGGGAAGTTAAAGGGAATTCTTGACAGATATAGCATTGTAGATAAAATTTTAATAGCGAGGTAAAAATGATTGCATCAATAGTAATATTTGTAGTAGCATATTTTTTTATAGTTACTGAGAAGATAGAAAAGTCAATAGCAGCATTATTAGGAGCTGTTGCAGTAATAGCAGGAGGCTTAATAACATTTGAAGATGCAGTTCATGCAATTGATTTGAATGTTATATTTTTATTAGTTGGAATGATGACATGTGTAGGAGTTTTAGCAGAAACAGGTTTTTTTGAATGGGTTGCAATTTTCATAGCAAAAAAAATGAAAGGCGACGCTGTAAAAATCTTAATAGCTATGTTATCTGTAACGATGATTTTTTCGGCATTGTTAGATAATGTAACGACAATAATTCTTTTGGCACCTGTCACAATATTAATAACTCAATTACTAGAAATTCCAACTTTACCATTTTTAATACTTGAAGCAATTGCATCGAATATAGGTGGAACGGCTACTTTAATTGGAGATCCTCCAAATATTATCATTGGATCTGTTGCAAAATTATCTTTTAATGACTTCTTGATTAATCTTAGTCCTGGTGTTTTTATCATAGCTCTTGTATTTATAATTACTGCTGTTTTGTTAATGAGAAAACATTTAAAGGTGCCTGAACATATAAAGGAAAGAGTTAATCGTTCTTATCCAGAATTAGCAATTAGGGATTCTAAAAATATGATTAAAGCATTGGTTGTTTTTGCTATTATATTTGCAGGTTTCTTTGTTCATCATACATTTCATATAGCTCCAGGAGTTGTTGCTCTTGCTGGAATGTGTATAATGTTGTTATTTTGTAAAGCACACACAGAAAAAATGTTGAAGATTGTTGAATGGGATGCAATTGTATTTTTTGTAGGACTTTTTGTTATGATTGGTGCTTTAGAGCATAACGGAGTGATTGAATTTTTAGCAAATTCAATGTTAAAATATTGTGGAAATGATATATTCTTAACAGCGGTTATAGTTTTAATTGGCAGTGCTTTCTTTTCTGCTATTTTGGATAATATACCATTTGTTATAGCAATGACTCCAATGGTGCAAAAATTAATAGTCGCTTCTGGTGGAACCCCAACAGGTTCTCATCCACTATTTTGGGCATTAGCATTAGGTGCATGTTTAGGTGGAAATGGAACATTGATTGGAGCATCTGCAAATGTTGTAGCTGGCAAGATAGGTGGGAGGAATGGTTATAATATCACTTTTATTGAATTTTTGAAATATGGTGTCCCATTTACGATTCAATCATTAGTCATAGCTGTTATTTATATTTGGATAAGGTTTTTCTAATTAGATTTTTAGGATTACATAATTAAAAAAAAGGAGTTCTTTATGGGAATGATAAAAATAAGTAGTTTGTTTGCGTTGGATAGAATCGTTTTTAGTTCATCTAAAACTCGCAAAGATATTTTAAATGAAATGATTTCTAAATCTGTTAATAAAGTAACAGATTTAGATGGTTTTGCAAAAACTGTTTTTGCTCGTGAAGATATAGTATCTACAGGCTTAGGGCAAGGTTATGCAATACCACATGTAAAAAATGATTTTGTCTCAGAGTTTTTTATTACAGTTGGAATTATTGATAATGGAGTAGAATGGGATGCATTAGATGGCAAACCAGTCGATATTGTATTTTTAATTGGAGGACCAGATGGCGAACAGAATACATATTTATCTATTCTTTCAAAACTATCATTAGTAATAAAAAATCCTAAAAACAAAGAAATACTATTGAATGCGGAGTGTGCAGAATTTGTAGTTGATTTTTTCTCAAAATTTTAATATGGAACATATTGATACAGGAATGATTATTGCTACTTTAGGAATAACTTTATTTATAGGTTATTTTGTAAAATTAGGAGTAAATAGATATAAGATTCCAGATGTTACAGGCTATGTTATTTTGGGAGTATTGGCAGGTTGGTTAATATTTCCACAATTTCCAGGGTTACTGGATTCGGTGGAGATAGTTTCAGATTTGGCTCTTGCGATTATTGCATTTATCGTTGGACATGAATTAAAGAAAGATGTTATTAAAAAACTAGGAAAATCAATATTTTTCATTGCTTTTTTAGAAGCATTTGCAGCATTCGCAATTGTTTTTTGTGTCCTGTTTTTCTTTGATATATTTCCATTGCACACATCATTAATTCTTGCATCAATCGCATCTGCAACTGCTCCAGCTGCAACAGTTTTTGTGATTCATCAATACAAAAGTAAAGGACCTTTGACATCAACTATTTTAGCGGTCGTTGGAATTGATGATGCCATCGCTCTTATAATTTTTGTATTTGCATCATCAGTTGCAAAACAAACTTTTGTTGGTGGAGAATTTGATTTTAAGATTATTTTTAATCCAATATTATCTATTCTTGCATCAGTTATTTTAGGAATTGTATCTGGTTTTATATTCCAATATTTATTTAAGACCGTAAGGAGTAAAGATGCATTGTCGATGGGAATTATAGCATTTTTATTGTTAGTTATGGGAGTTGCTGAAGTAATGCATATTTCAGAACTTCTCTCAGTTATGGTATTTAGTGCATTTTTAACAAACTCTTCTAGTTTCTTAGCACATCGATCAGGGGAAATAATAGAGAATTTTACATCTATTTTAATGCCACTATTTTTTATATATGCAGGTGCACATTTAGATGTTACAAAAATTGCATCAATCGCAGTTATTTGTGGAATTTATATTGTTGCTAGAGCAACAGGAAAAATTGGAGGCGCTTATCTTGGTGGTGTTCTAAGCAAAGCTCCAAAAAATGTAACTTTATTTACAGGAATGGGATTAATTCCACAAATAGGAGTTGCAGTTGCATTAGCTTTATCAGTCAAGAAAATGTTTGGAGACCCTACAGGACCTTATGGTCAAGAGGGTGCGGATATGGCTGTTTTAATTATCAATATATTACTTTGTTCAACAATTGTAACAGAGTCTATAGGACCTTTATTAACAAAATTCGCCCTAATTAAATCTGGCGAAGCAACTCAAAAATAGGAGAAATTTATGTATTTAGTAATGATTCAACTTTTTAAGAATGAGTATCATCAAGATTTATTTATGGCAATTTCAAGTGCTGGTATTTATAAAACAACATATTGTGATGCTGTAAATTTGGATAAAGAGTTAGAAGGTTCAATGACACTTTTTTCTGGATTATTTAAAAGTGCAGAAGAGAAAGAACGATATGCAAAAATATACTTTTGTATTGCAGAAGAAATGGAACAAGTTGATGCAATAGTCGAGGGATTTGAAATAGCAGGTATTGATTGGGAAAAAGAAGAAATTTTTCAAATATCAGTTTTACCTGTAACTAAAACTTATGGAATGAAAAGTGATAATTCTTAATTCTAACATTTTGGGATGAGATTTTAGATAAAATAAGCAATTGAAATTTTTCTTTCATTGGTTATTTTATGAAATAAACATCAAAATATTCGTTAATTCCTGTTCTTGAGAGATCACAAATTGAGATAATATATTATAAAAATTTGTATTTTTTATCAAATCCTGCTATATTATTGTAAAAGTTTTAGAATAAAATAATCTAAAATTAATAAATTAAATATTATTTATATACAAATTAAAAAGGAAATAGCAATGTCATTATTTACGAATTTAAAAGAAGAGTGTATTCAAATAGGAACAGAGGCAACGAATAAGGAAGAAATTTTACGAGAGATTGCACAACTCGCAAAAAAGAGTTCTGTTTTGGAAAATATCTCAGAAGATGAATTATTTGATAAATTATCTGAACGAGAAAAGATAGGATCTACAGGTTTTGAAAATGGAATAGCTATTCCACATTGTAGATTAGATGGAATATCAGATTTTGTAGTAGGAGCTTTAGTTATTCCAAAAGGAGTAGAGTTTGATGCCCTTGATAATCAAAAAAGTGTTGTATTATTCTTTATAATAGCACCAAATAATGATAATCAAACTCACATTAGAACTTTATCTACTTTATCAAGAACTTATATGTTCAAAGGAGTCAAAGAAGAATTATTAAAATATAATTCACCAGTTGAATTTAGAGAAGCACTTTTAAGACATATTCCAGATGATATTGTAGCGAGCGAAAAAGATAAAAAATCTCAATTTACAATAGTAATTCAAAAAGAAGAATATTTTGAAGATATTTTAGAAATATTATCTGCTCTGTTCGCAAATTCTTCAGTTATAGATGCAAAAGATATGAGTTCACACTTACATTCACTCCCTCTTTTTTCATCTTTTTGGAATTCAGAAGATAAAGGATTTCATAAGGTTGTTCTTGGAACTATTAACAAAAAGCTTGTAAACGAGTTAATTCGAAATATCGATACACTTATTGGTGGGCTTGAAGATAATAGTGGTATTACAATTACCATTCAAGAATTATTAATTGCAACTGGTTCATTGAATCAATAAAAGGTGGGATTAAAAAATGTTTACAATTATACAGAATTTTTTATCACATCATCATACACCTGTTTTATTTTTGCTAGGAACTGTGATAATTTTAGGTTTTTATTTTGGAAAATCTACAAAACTTTTCAAATTGCCTTCTATTATAGGATATATGATTTTAGGAGTTATTTTAGGTCCATCATTATTTGATTTAATAGATCATGAAATGCAAAGCAATCTATCCTTTATAACAGAAATAGCTTTAGGTTTTGTTGCATTATCAATAGGATTAGAACTGAGTTGGAGATCATTAAAAAAGCAAGGGATGGGAATTATATCAATCATTTTTGCAGAGTCATTTATCGCATTTGGAGTAACAGCAATAGGAATATATTTATTGACAAAAGATATATGCATTTCGTTAATATTTGCATCATTCGCACCAGCGAGTGCACCAGCAGGAACAGTTGCTATTATCAAAGAATATAAGGCTAAAGGTAGTTTAACAAAAGCACTTTATGCAGTTGTTGGATTTGATGATGGACTAGCAATTATTATTTTTGGATTTAGTGCAGCAATTGTCAAAATGTTGTTAAATCAAGAAACTCCAGGAGTTGAAAGTTTAAGTTTTATTCAATCAATGATACCACCAATAAAAGAAGTTGTTTTGAGTTTAGTTATAGGAGGAATAACAGCAGTTATTATTAGTTTATTGACACGCAAAATAAAAAGCAAGTCCGAATTATTAATTTTAGTTGTTGGATTTATTTTATTTTCAAATGGACTATGCACAATTTTTCATTTATCATTAATTTTAACAAATATGGTAATTGGTCTAATAATAGTTAATACTCAGCGACATGAATTAGTCCACAAAATGCATGAAGTTTTAAGTGATGTAATGCCATTATTTTTCATATTATTCTTTGCGTTAGCAGGGGCGAATCTTCATGTATCGGCATTGCCAAGTCTAGGAGCGTTAGGATTAGTTTATATTTTATGTCGTTCAGTAGGTCTCATTGGAGGGGCAAGAATTGGAGGAATAATAGGAAATGTAGAGCCTAAAATTAAAAAATATGTTGGGTTAGGTATTTTATCTCAAGCAGGGGTTGCAATAGGTTTAGCATTAATAGTTAAACAAGAATTTGCAGGATTGGGTAAAGTAGTAGAAATTGTAAATGGAGTCCCTATTCATTCAGGCGATAGAATTGGAACAATCGGAATAACTACAATTACAGCAACTTGCATATTTTTTGAAATAATAGGACCTATTTTGACAAAAGTTGCATTAACAAAAGCTGGAGAAATAAAAACTTGAATATTATATAAAAGAGTATTATTTTGGTATATATTCAGTTAACCACATTAAATTATAGTTAACCACAGAGGAAACAAAGTT
>JAOZMT010000336.1 GCA_029934175.1 Victivallales bacterium
AGCAATTGTTATCATCTTTCAAAAAGTATATTTTTCAACCGTTCACAGTATAACAAATTTAAAATTGGGATATTTAATTAATTTTAATGAAGAATTATTGAAATATGGAATAACACGAATTATAAATGGACAATTATAAAAAAAGAAATATCTCACAGAGCCACAAAGCTCACAGAGAAAATAAATAAAAATAATAAATAAATAAAAACTCCCCGCCGTGAGCTTAGTGTCTCAGTGAGAAAAAAGAAGTCTCTCTCAGAGTCACAAAGAACACAGAGAAAAATCTAAAAATAACTTGACAAATAAGTAAAATGTGTTAAATTAAAATTTTGAGTTATCTTATAACTTTATGTAACAATGAGGGATTATGAAAATATTAGTCGTTGATGATAGTAAATTTATGCTAAATATAATAAAAAAATTATTGGAAAAAGATAATTACGAAGTTGTAACTGTAGCAAGTGGGATTGGAGCTCTACGAGAGTTGATCAAACATCGTGACTTTGATCTTGTTACTTTAGATGTTAATATGCCACACATGGACGGTTTTGAAACTTGTCGAAATATTCGCTTGAAAAAATATGAAAAGCTAATTAAAAAGAACTCAGAACAAGAATTGCCAGTTATCTTTATTACAGGTCGTGATACTGCCGAGGATAGAAAAAAAGGTTTTGAATTAGGTGCTACGGATTTCATAAGTAAAGATTTTTTAGAAGTTGAACTGCAAAAATTAGTTAATAAAATTTTACGACCAGATAAAGTTTTTAATGGTTTGACAGCACTCATTATTGAACAAACAAGCAATTTTAGAAATGCTATATCTGAACCTTTACGCCGTGAAGGCGTTAAGGTTTATGAATCTAGTGATGGTATGGCTGGACTTGAGATATTTAAAAATTCAAAAAATAATATAAATATGGTTATTTTAGACTATTATTTACCAACTCTTAATGGACATCAACTTCTATTGAAAATACGCAATGAATCAAAAAATATTGATCTACCAATTATTATGGTTTCTGAACTCTCGGATAAAAATATTCAAATTCAACTGTTTAAAGATGGGTTGACTGATTTATTAACAAAACCATTCATTCAAGAAGAACTTATAGCAAGATTAGATATTCATATAAAAAATATTATACATAAAATATTATTAGAAAAGAACATTTTAGAATTAGAAAATCACAAGAAGTATCTTGAAGAAAAAGTAGTAGAACGGACACGAACTTTAAAAGAAGCCCAAGAACAACTTCTTGAAGCATCTAGGCATGCAGGAATGGCTGAGATTGCAACAGATGTTATTCATAATATAGGCAATGCCTTGAATTCTATAAATATAAGTGCAGAAGTCACTAAAGCTAATATAGATGACTTGCAATTGAATATTATTAATAAAATAGTAGAACTTATGGATGATCACAAAGAAGACTTGGGAGATTTTATGTCTAATACTAAAAAAGGTCAATTAATCCCAGTTTTATTGAAAGAATTTGCTGCACATATCGCAGAAGACAAGGGACAATTGAATGATGAAGTAAAAAAAATGAAAGCCAATGTTGAACATATTCAAAGTATAATACAAGTCCAACAATCAAATGCTAAAAATATTCTCGTTGTAGATTTACAAAATCCAATAGAACTTTTTGAAACAGCTATACAAATGAATGAATCATCTATTAATAGACATGATATTTCACTTGAAAAAGAATTTGGTAAGGAGTCTGATATTAAGACAGATAGACATAAGGTCTTACAAATTTTGATAAATTTAATATCAAATGCGAAAGGAGCATTTACAGATATTCTTCAAAGTGATAAAAAAATTATTTGTAGAATAACTAAAAGCGATGGGTTTTTAGATTTTTCAGTAATAGATAATGGTATCGGAATACCAAAAGAAAATCTTGATAAGATTTTCAATTATGGATTTACAACTAAAAAGACAGGTCATGGTTTTGGATTACATAATTCAGCAAATACAGCCGAGCAGTTAAAAGGAAGTTTAATTGTAACAAGTGAAGGCTCTAATAAAGGAGCATCTTTTTCTTTAAAAATACCATATCAATCAGAGGGGGCGAAAAGTGAATAAAGTTAATATATTAATAGTAGATGACACAAAAAGTATTCATCAAGATTTTTTATCTATTTTAGGAGCAACAAGTAATACTAAATTGAAAGATTTAGCAATGGGATTATTTGATGATGATGAAATATTAGAAGTTAAAAAAAACCAAAATACTTACGAATATGAAATTGATTCTGCATATCAAGGAGAAGAAGCTTATGAAATGGTTAAATCTGCACATTCCGCAAATAAACGGTATAGTGTAGCCTTTGTAGATATGCGAATGCCCCCAGGTTGGGATGGGATAAAAACAATTCAACATCTTTGGAAAGTTGATAAAGATATTCAAGTTGTTATATGTTCAGCATATTCAGATTATAGCTGGAATGAAATAATAGGAGAATTAGAAGTCTCCGATAATTTATTGATTTTAAAGAAACCGTTTGAGCCTATTGAAATTTCACAAATGGCATCATCATTATCTAAAAAATGGGAGTTGACTAGAGATTTAACAAAACAGTTAGATTATACAGAAAATCAGTTGAAAGTTAAAATGGTTGATTTATATGAGGCAAATAAGCAATTAAAATCAAATCAAAAGCAGTTAGTTCAATCTGAAAAGATGGCATCTATAGGGCTTTTAGCCGCTGGAGTTGCTCACGAAATAAATAATCCAGTTGGTTTTATTTCTAGTAATTTAGGTTCTTTAAAGGAATATATTAATATTTTTGAAGAATTATTAGTAAAATATAATTCTTATTGCAAAGTCCCAAATGATGGACTTTTGAAAGAAATTAATGATTTAAGAAAAGAAGAGGATGTTGATTTTATATTAGATGATGTAAAATCATTATTGAAAGAATCTCAAGAAGGAACAGAAAGGGTAAAAAAGATTGTAAAGAATTTAAAAAGTTTTGCAAGACCAGATGATGATAGTATGGAACTTATTGATTTAAATGATTGTATAGAAGTAACTTTAACAGTTTTGAGAAATGAATTAAAGTATAAATGTAATATTAATAAAGATTTTAATTCAATTCCACATATCAACGGTAATGCTGGTAAATTAAATCAAGTTTTTACAAATATTCTAATAAATGCAGGACAAGCAATTGAGGAGCATGGAGATATAAATATCAAAACTTATTCCTCGAACAAACAGGTCTTTGTTGAAATCTCTGATACTGGTTCTGGAATTTCAGAAGAAAATCTCAAAAAGTTATTTGATCCATTTTTCACGACAAAGAAAGTCGGAGTTGGCACAGGGCTTGGGTTATCAATATCTCATGGTATTATAGAAAAGCATAAAGGGAAAATTGAAGTTAAAAGTGAAATAAATGTTGGAACATCGTTTATTATAACTTTACCGATAAAATAAAATAAAATAGGCTAGTTTCAGATTTCACTTAAAAACTACTTTACACTTTAGGCTAGGAATTTAAAGTGTCGGAGTTCCGCTTTCAA
>JAOZMT010000337.1 GCA_029934175.1 Victivallales bacterium
GCCTTTGATAATTTAATATCATAAAGTTCTATTATATCATCTACTTGAAAATCAATAAAATTATCCAATCTAATACCACATTCTAGACCTTGTTTGACTTCTTTAACATCATCTTGAAAACGCCTTAAAGAATTTACTTCACCATTGAAAATCAACTCTTCATCACGATAAACTCTAGCTTTTAAACCAACTTTAACATGTCCAGATTCAACCATACATCCACAAATTTTAAGTCCTTTTTTGCCTGGGAAAATCTGTAATATTTTAGCTTTACCTAAATTAATTTCTCTTTTATCTGGCGCTAATTTACCTGTTAAAGCTTCTTCAATATCTTCAAGTAATTCATATATAATACTATATAATCTGATTTCTACACCTTCTTTTTTAGCTAAGGCATTTACTCCAGGATTAACACGAACATGGAATCCTACTAAAATAGCTTGTGATGCAGACGCTAACATTACATCACTTTCTGTTATAGCTCCTACAGCTTTTTGAACAATATTAACCTTTATTTTTTCAGAAGGGAGCTTCATTAAAGCATCTTCTATAGCTTCACATGACCCCTTAACATCGCATTTTATAAGAACTGATAAATCATCTCTTTTAGAATCATCCATTTTTCCAAATAAATCCTCTAAAGTCACAGCTTGACTTTCATTTGCAACAGATTTATTATCAGCTGTATTTGATGCAGCAAGTTTTCTTGCAATTTTTTCAGATTTACAAACAGTAATAAGATCACCTGTTGCAGGAACACTTGATAAACCAACTAATTTAACAGGAGTGCTAGGAGGAGCCTCTTTTACTCTCTCTCCATTAGATGTAATCATAGCTTTTATTTTACCATAAGATTCTCCACAATGAATAGCGTCCCCTATTTTTAAAGTTCCATTTGTAACTAAAATATTAGTTGTTGAACCAAGCCCTTGTTCTAATTGTGCTTCTATAACAACAGCTTCTCCATTTCCATCAATATCAGCAGTTAATTCTAACATTTCTGATTCAAGAAGAATCCTATCTAAAAGTTCATCAACTCCTTCTCCAGTTATCGCAGAGACTCTAACTGTTCCTACATCTCCTCCCCAGTCTTCACTCATCAGATTATTTTGCTGCATATGCAATAATACTTTTTCTGGGTCGGCACCTGGAAGATCCATTTTATTTATTGCTACAATAATAGGAACTTCTGCGGCTTGTGCATGCTTCATTGCTTCAATAGTTTGAGGCATAAAACCATCATCTGCTGAGACCACTAATATTGCTATATCTGTAAGATTTGCTCCCCTTTCACGCATCGCAGTAAATGCTGCATGTCCAGGTGTATCAATAAATGTTATTTGCTTACCATCGTAATTAATTGTAGATGATCCTATATGCTGTGTTATTCCTCCAGCTTCTCCATCGACAATACTGGTATTTCTAGCTTTATCCTGTAGAGATGTTTTTCCATGGTCAACATGTCCCATAAAAGTTACAACAGGAGGTCTATTTACTTTTTCTGAACTCGTTGCATCTTTATTTTTTTTTACTTTTTTATTTTTCTTTATTTTTTTAGATGTAACATGTTCTTGTTTTTGGCGTTTATCGATTACTAAATCAAAATTAAAGTCGGAAGCCACTTTTTGTGCTACATCATTCTCAACTGTTTGATTTAATGATGCAATTACATTCATTCCCATTAATTTACTAATAACTTCATTTGCTTTTTTATCTAAAGTTTCAGCCAATACTTTTACTACAATTGGGGATTTAATATGAACTTCTTTAGAACCTATATCTATTTCATCTTTAATAATTTCAACCTTTGTGTCATCTTTAGGTTTAAATTTTTCATCAAAATGCTCTAGCACCAACTCAATCATATCAGCTGGTATAACACTAGAAGCTGCTTTTACAGAGATTCCCTCTTCTTTTAATTCCGAAATAGCAACTTTCGTTGTTATTTTATATTTTTCTGCCAACGCTTTAACTTTTAATTTATCAGCCATCTTATATTACCTCCTATTTCACAAGCACGAGTGCTTTTTTTATTTAAAATCTAATATGCACGAATCGCAAGTTATACTCAGCTGCGATTTGTGCAATCCACTTCTTATAATTCTGACAATGCCTCTAAAATGCTTTTAACTTCATCTTCATCCAAAGACTCTATTCCATTTAAATCATCTTCTGAAACTTCTTTAAGTCCTTCTAATGACAAATAACCTCCTTCGGCTAATTTTTCAGCAATTTCTTTTTCTAACTTCAAAGAATCAGCTAATTGCAATATCATTTTTTCCTTTTTGCTTTCAAATGACTCCTCGACCTCCTCTTTTTCTTCTATAATATTTATTCTCCAGTTAAGAAGTTTTTTTGCAAGCTTAATATTTTGAGCTTTACGACCAAAGGCTAATTTCACCTGTTCTGAACTAACATAAACAGTTAATGTTTTTGTGATTTCTTCAACTTCAACCTTTTCTACTTTAGCAGGTTCTAAAGAACTAGCTACATATTCTTTAATATCATCACTATAAGGAACGATGTCTATCCTTTCTCCACCTAATTCTGTATTAATATTACGAATTCTCATTCCTCGTAAACCAACACAAGCTCCGACAGGATCTACATTATCATCTGAACTTTTAACAGAAATTTTAGTTCTATAACCAGGATCTCTAGCAATACTAACAATTTCTACAATTTCATCTGTAATTTCAGATACTTCACGCTCGAATAATTTTTTAACAAAATCATCTGAAACTCGTGATAATACAAGAGTTGGTCCTTTTTGATTTGCATTAATTTTCACTAGTAATGCATTAATACGCTCGCCCGCTGTATATTGCTCTTTATATATACGATCCCTTGCTGCTATGAAACCTTCCGTTTTTCCAAAATCAACAACAATTCCACCGCGTCCTAAATGAGAAACCGTTCCATTTACAATTTCTCCAATTTGAGACTCAAATTCTTTTTTTAGAATATCCTGTTCATAATTTTGCAGTTGTTGTTTAATTGCTTGCCTTGCGTTTTGTGCAGCAATTCTACCAAAATTTCGTGGAGTAACTTCCCAGTCTACAACATCTCCAAGCTTAACATCTGGAATTTTTTCTTTGACTCTATCTATAACAATTTGATCAGATGTTGGAATAGTATCTACTACTTCAAGCTTTGCAATAGCTTTTATATCTCCTGTCTTACTATCAATTTTAATCTCTATCTGTGATGCTGGATGTATCATACTTTTTTTAGATGCAGACATTAAAGATGTTTCAATCACTTCAATTATTTCTTCACGAGCGATACCTCTATCTTGTTCTATGCACTCTAGCATTCCTAATAATTCACTATTCATTTTATGACTCCTTATATGTTTATTTAAACTACGAAGCCAATTACAAAAAATCATAAATTCTTTGCAATTGGCTTTATATTTTTTTATTATAAAATTTTACCACGCCAGTAAACTAGCATTTAATAATATAACCTACATTCTTTAAAAGTCCAATATTATTGAAGAAAGTTTAAAAATAATATTATGTTTG
>JAOZMT010000338.1 GCA_029934175.1 Victivallales bacterium
TCTAACTCTTTCAATTCATCATCAGGAAAATCAGATTTACTTAATTGACATAATAGGTTGACAATACTTGCTGTGTATTGAGCCATTTCAAGTATTTCTGACTGTGGCAACTCATTAGGCATAATATTACTTGCATCTAAATCACGCATCCACTTCAAATGCTTTAATTTACACTCAATAGCTTTCGCTCGAATTTTTGCAATCCTTGCATCTGCAAAATAATTATACTCATCTTTTGTTTTATCCCAAAGTTTTGTTAGTTCCTTTATGAATTCATCTTTAGCGTCAGGATAATATTTATCTATGCGTGAATCAAAAATTAAATTATAAAAATTCATAAATTTAGGATTTTTTTTATTTTGATACATTTCATTTTTTATATATGCAACTAACTCTTCATCTGCAAAATCAAATCCCATCATATCTAATAAAATTTGCAATGGACTAGCATTCATTTTACCTGGAGAATTGTTTATCATATCTTCAAAATCAAATTCAAGTTCATCTTCTATATTAACTCCAGCCTTCCATAAATATCCAACACCTTTTAAATTATTAAGTTCTATCTTTTTTGAAAGTTGTAAAACTGCACTAATACTTATATAAGGGTTCTCCAATAAGAATTCCCATTCTCGTAAATAAACCTCTTCTAACTCTTGCTCTACACATACAGCTACAGGACAAGCTTTAATTTCATCTACAATATCTAATATGCTTTTTTCAAATAATGCAACCCACTTATTAATAATACCTAATTTTTTATTCCTTTCTTCTTTAGGAAAATACTCAAATGTAAAAATTCCCAAGTCATAATCACTGCAGGTCGCAATGATAGTATCCCCAAGTTTAAAATTATTCTTCTTGTAAAAGTTTTTCATATTTAAAACATTAAGAGTTATATCAATATCTTTCATTGAAAAGAAACTTCCTATATCTAACTTATACCCAATATTCTCTTCAATACCTTGATGCATTCCAATAGGTCCAAAAATTGAATAATATTTCATCACATCTACCTGCGAAATTGTAATTTTTTTGCGACGAAAGTTTTTATAAGTCTCTGTATCTACAACAGAAAAGTCTTTTTCTGTTAAAGCAGTATAATCATAAAAAGGCATAAATCTATGCCCAATAACTAATATGCCTAATTCAATTTCTTCTTGTGTTGGACTCACATTAAAACTTTCACCAACAAAAAAACCACCTTCATCCACTTCATTTAAACCAAAACCTTTTGCTTCTTCATCATAATTTTCATTTTCAAAATCAAACATTTTAAAACTCCTTTTATATTATATTATAAGCTAGAACAATTCTAAACCCAAAATCATTTCTTTTAACATTGGATTTATGCCCAGTTTCGTCAAAAGAAACTTTACACCATTTATTTATACTACGCCAACCACCACCTTTTAAAACTGGAGTGCCACTTGCTGTAGTCCATTCCCACACATTACCGCACATATCATAAAGACAATAACAATTACCTTTCTTTTTTCCAACTTCATGCGTTTGCTCATTTCCATTATTATTTATATACCAAGCAACTCTATTTATATTTTTATGCCCACTATATGGTGTATTTAAAGTAAATGCACATTTTTCCCATTCTTCTTTAGTAGGAAGACGATAGAAAAAATGTTCAGGTAATCTATTAGCCTCTTGTTCTATTTTAGTTAATTTTTTACAAAATTCTTCAGCTAAATCAAAACAAACATTATCAACAGGTCTATTATCTCCTATAAATTCACTCGGATTTTCTTGCATAATATGCATCCATTGCTTTTGTGTTATTTCAAATTGCCCCATCCAAAAAGGAACTTCTATAGTCTTTGTTTTTTTATTCTTTGTTAGTTCTTCTATAGTTTGATTGTAAACATGTCTCATTGAAATACTGACATTTTCTACCACAAAAGAGCCACCATTTGCGGACTGTGCATTTATATTAAAAACAGTAAAAAATAGAATTATAAAAAGAATAAGAAATTTCATTATCCTACAATTGATAAAACTTTTTTAATAGCTTCCCAAGTAGCTCTTTTTTCATTTTGGGCATTTCTAACAAGTGTATTTAAAGCATGCACTACAATTGTGGGAATATTATTAATTCTGAATTCTTTCCCAATATTTAAATTGATATCTCTTTCGTTAAGTAAATATCCTAATGGATTAGGTCCAAATAGCAAAATAGCTTTAGGGTTAAATTGTTGGACAATATTTAAAACTTCATCTTTGGATTTAGGAACAGTAGGCATTTTAATTATTCCTATTTCCGCTTTGTTATATTGTAAACCTTTTGTTATAATTGCATCTAATAAAGCTTCTTTTTCATTTGATATTTTGTTATAAGAATTTTGAAACATATTTTTTTCTATAATCAAAAGCAATTTTCCTTGTTGAGGACCAGTGAAATCGACCGACTGCACTGGTTGTTGTATTGGAGGAGGTGCAGGTAATTCCATTTCAGGATAATTCTGTCTATAATTGACTTGTCTTTGCTCTTGGACTGGTTGAACTGAAGTTACAGGTCGTGGTTGTGATATTGCTTTATCTTGTGTATTGAAATTTGTAAATAATAGCCGTTTATTTTTAGGAGATATATTTACACAGGGATTTATCTCTTGTTCAAATAGGAGCATTTTAAAAATATCGTTTAATAAATTTTGCGTTTTCATTATTTTTTTGTATTCAATTATATAACTTTATTCTGATAAATCACTCATTGAAATAAATTGTCTTGGTATAAATTTCAATAATTCACCTTGTGAAAATTCTGGGATATTGTCATAAATCTTGTTATGCTTAATATCATTATTATTAAGGAAAGAAGAAAGCACAAATATAAAAGCACATACAAAAATAAATATTCCTGCGGTCATCCACATTATTTTTTTAACTTTCTTTTCATCCTCTGGATTTATCTGTTTTGCATTTTCTAAATGTTCTAAAAATTCGTTAGGAACAAGGTTTTTACTAGTATTATGAAGATGCTCAAATAAAGTTTCTTGCTGACTTTTTGAAAAATTATATAGATTTACAAGTGTAGAAATATAAGCTTTTGTATAAACAAAAGGCGGTAAGATTTTTTTATCATTCCTTTCTAATGCTTCGATAAACTCAACTTTAATTTTCGTCATAAGTTCAACATCAGACAAACTTAATTGAAGTGCCAAACGAGCATCTTGTAAAACTTCTCCAATAGAAGAATCTTCAATAGAAATACTAGCGACTACTCTCAATTTATCCTGAGAAAACTTCAATTTTTTAGAAGGAATTGGTTTATTAAGTTCTGCGACTTGTGCAAAAAGATCATCTTCTTCAGGAATATTATTGATTTCAAGATTTTCTTTTTCTAGTTCTTCTTGTTCAAGAATATCTTGCTCTTCTTGTATTTCTTTCTGTATTAAATCGTCATTAAAATCTTCATCTTGTATTATCTCATCTTCGATTTTATCTTCAATTAATTCTTCTTCGATTTCATCTTGTATTAATTCTTCTTGAATTAATTCATTTT
>JAOZMT010000339.1 GCA_029934175.1 Victivallales bacterium
CAACCTCAAAATCACTTTTACCATACGGTATATTTTTGATCTTTTGCATTTTACTTCTCCTTATTTTATCCATAAATTTATTAATTAATATAAATGTTATTATTTAAAATTCAAGTTAAATGCTAAATTTTCATCAATAAAATCATCGCATTTTTCGCACACAGGGAAAAGATGTCCACTTGCCATAGAACAACAAATTTCTTTGCGATTTGTGCTATTTATAATTTTATCAAAAGTTTCTTCTTTTATATTTCCATAAGGTTTTATATCTTGCTGTCCCATACAACAAGGATAAACCTTACCATCTGCATTTATAAATATGTTAAACCAAGGGGCATAACATATTTTATCATCATAAAAACCTCCAGCGTAATTGCCTTTTTTTATTTTATTTAGGCTTTTATTACCGTTCCAGCCGACAGGTAATCGTGAAACTAAATCGCTCCATTGTTTCCATTTTTTAGATAATGTTCTCCATTGCTCTTGTGTAGGTAAATACTTTTTCAACTCAGTATCAATAGGTAACATTCTCCACGAATCAATATTTTTATTTTTCAAAAACTCATATAAGTTGTCTAAAGAATCAATATTTTTTCTATGAACAACTGTATTTATTGCAATTTTAGGACCTCGCCCTTTTTTTTGCTTTCTATTCTGTAAATTTTCAATTCCTTTCCAAGTTGATTTCCACGCATCTGCATATCCTCTAATTTTATTATGTTCCTTAGGAGACCTTGAGTCTATAGAAACAACAACAGTATGGACACGATAATCTATAAAAGCTCTTGCAAATTTTTTTGATAACAACGAACCATTTGTCGTTAAATTTATTTGAAAATCTAAAGAATATGCAATTTTTAAAATCTCAATAAACTTATCACCCAATAACAGGACTTCACCGCCAGAAAAATGAATTTTTCTAGTGCCATATTTCTTTAAATTATGTAAAGTTTCAGTAATTAGTTCTAAGTCCAAGTCTTTATCATAATTTTCAATCTTTCCAGTTTTTCTCCATAATTTGCACATTACGCATTTAAAATTGCATTTCCAAGTTAGCTTTATTTTAGCACTTAATATTGGAAATTCAAGATTAGGATTGATACGCAATTTTGCGACTTTATCACAAATATCTCTTTCTGTTGCTAATATATTTTCAATATCCACTTTCTATTGTCCTAAAAACTCTTCTAACATATCTATCTCTTTTGATATTGTAAAATTATCTTTTATCCGTTTTTTAACCTCATTTTTCATTGATATTAACTCTTTGTCTGATAAGTTAAGCGCTGCCTCTATAGCTTGCAAAGCTTCAACTCTATCTTCAACAGCAAATGTAAAACCTGACTTTCCATTTTCAATAATATCATCCATTGCTCCAGCAGTAGAAACAATTGGGATACAACTTGTTGCCATTGCTTCAAGCAAAACATTTGGAAACCCTTCAATCAATGATGGCATCGCAATATAATCACAAACGCCATAGTAAACAGGCAGATCATCTCTATTCTTAAAAGACAAGTGCTTTACAAAAGGAGTTAAATTAGCATCTTGAACGATAAGTGTTAATTTCGTATTCATTTTTCCAACAATCAAAAGAGAAACATTATTTATAAGTCCGCTTTCTCGCAAAACAGATAAAAACATCTGAATTCTTTTTTTGAATTTTAATTCTCCAAAAATACCAATAACTCGCCGTTTTCCATTGTCTGTTAGTTCGTTTTTAATATTATTAATTTTGTCTAATTCATCAGCAAATAAATCCCAATGCTCTACATCTATGCCGTTAGGTGAAAATTCAACTTTTTTATTTGGATATAACGATTTTATTTTTTCGACTTTCTCTTTTGATACAGCAATAATTAAATCAGCGTTAGATATTGCCTTATCAACAAAATATGCTCGCTTAGGTTCAAATAAATCACGATCAAAATCGTTCCCTCTGCACGATATTACAGATGGGATTTTCAACCACTTAGCAAATGTGGTTGCAATATAACTTGGCATATTAATTCCAAATCCCAAAACGATATTATATTCTTCTTTTTGCAATAAAATTTCAGCCCAAGCTAATTGTGTTGCATTGCCAAAGGAATTTTTATAAAAAACTTGAAAATCATTTCCGTTATCACGAGTAAAGACTTCAATATTATATTTCGTTTCAGATGGCAAAAAAAGAACAACATCAATGATATATCCTCGTTTGCGTAGTTCATAAACCTGCCGTTCACAACTAGCGCTCATACCTCCAGTTAATGGTGGATATCGCTCTGTTATCCATAAAATTCGTTTCTTATTCATCATTTTCCTTTTGTAGATAATTATTAAGATTTTGTTCAAGAGTTTTCAGCAAAAGATCTTGGTCGGCATTTACATATTTCATTAATGCAACTTCACTGCCATCTTTTTTTATTATATTAAAATTATAAGAAAAGTTTCTGCTAGAGCCTATTTTTTTTACTTGAAATTTTTTAATATCTTCATAATTAACAAGAACTTTCATTTTTATCCAGTATATAAACATAGGAATAGGTCCGTTCCAAGCTTTTAATTTTGTTTTTGAAAGATGTATTTTTATTTTTGAAAACAATGCGACTAGACAAATATAAAATATTAAGCAACCAATTGAACTTGTAAGAAGACCAACAAGAATTAGTGGAATTATCATTTTCATACAACCATAAATCAAAAAGAAAAAACTTAAAGAATTCCAACCAATAGTTAAGAAAACAAGTTTAAATTTGTCATTTAAAGAGCCTAAAGATATAGAAAATAATATTTCACCATTTTTTTCTTTTATTTTTAATGAAGGATGTGATAAATTACTCGTCATAAGTTTATCATCAACATCTAAAAACATTTCTGAATATTTTTCTATGTTAATTTTTTTAGATTTCCAAAATATATTATTTTTAACTGGAATAACAAATTCATTAGAATAATCAACTCCTTTAACATCAGCTTCAATCGTTATAGACCAACTTGCATGACCTTGACTACCTCCACCAGAGGCTGGTTTATCCTCTGGGATGTCAAAGTAAACTGGAATTTCTGTTATATTATTTTTAATAAAAGAAAGACTTGGTTTTGTTCTTTTAAAATCTTTATGTAATGTAATTGTGCTACTCGTTCGATTATTTGATCCTCCTGTAGAAAATGTGTCAGTGCATTTTAATGATATTGTAAATCCAGCATTAGGAGATATTGTCTTAGAAATAGACACTTTCCCTAATAACACTCCACCTAAGCTACATTCTTCGTCAAGAACCAATTTTGATTTTCCAAATTTCAAATTTTTTAAAAACGAGCGAATAAAAAAAACAAAAAAGACCAACCCTATTAACGGAAAAAGAAGACTCCATGCAACATGAACATTTTCAAAAGAAAAGTATTCCTTCATAAGAACAAAAACTATTGGGAAAGATATAACGAGCCAATATATTGTTATAAAAAGAATTATCGCAGTTGTAGTTTTCCCATAAATAGGTTTAATTTCATTTGGCTT
>JAOZMT010000340.1 GCA_029934175.1 Victivallales bacterium
CATCAGTCTTATGATTATGAACAATTTATTGAGGGAATTGCACCTAAAATGAATGATGATGACAATGATGTTTCTTATGAATTAAAAGATGGTATTTTCAAGAAAATTGCACTACTCGCAGCAAGCGAAGGATTAGAGTTAGAAGATAATTTGCTAAGTTCGCAAAAAATAGAAAGAGTAAAACAAGAAATAGCAGAAAATGGATTAGCAAAATTTGATTTTACTGATGCAAATGATTATGTTTTAATAGTAGATGAGATTAATCGTGGAAATATTAGTCGTATTTTGGGAGAGTTGATTACTATTATTGAACCAAGTAAACGCATTGGAGAAAAAGATGCAATGCTTGTTACTCTGCCATATTCGCAAGAGAAATTTGCAGTGCCACCAAATCTTCATATTATTGGGACAATGAATACAGCAGACCGTTCTATTGCTTTAATGGATGTTGCATTAAGACGCAGATTTAAATTTATAGAATTAATGCCTGATAAAGAATTGATTAATGACAAATTCCAAAATGTTTTTGAAACTATTAATAAGCGAATAAAATTTTTATATGATAGAGATCATCAATTAGGACATTCTATTTTTATGAATATTAATAATTATAGCGAACTCCGCAAAGTTATGTTAGATGATGTTATTCCAATGTTGCAAGAATATTTTTATAGCGATTGGAATAAAATTTGTGCAGTTTTAGGTTGTCCATATAAAGAAGATGGAACATCTGAAAGAGGCGGAGATTATTCAATTATTACAATTTCTGAAAGTGAAAAAGATATAATTTTAGATAGTCTTGATAAATATGATTATGAAAATAAATTGGATTATGAGATAAATCCCAATTTTATATCAGAAGAGAATGAAGAAAAATTGGAAAAATATTTTAATTTTATAATCGAGCAGTCTAAATAAGTATATATGAAGTTTATTTGCAAGGGTATAGAAATAAAACACACAGTGTTTAGACAATTCAAAAACAAAAAATAGGAGAGTAAAAATATGAGTAATTTAATCAAAAGTCATACATTTATTTCAGAAATAAAAGAATTAATCTTTTCATCAAAAAAGAATGTTGTTACGGTTATAAATAAAGAATTAACTTTATTGTATTGGCATATTGGTAATTCTATAAATAAGGAAGTTTTAAAAGAAAAAAGAGGAGAGTATGGCAAGCAAGTTGTTGTAAATTTATCAAAAGAATTAACAAATGAATTTGGGAAAGGTTGGAGTAAAGAGCAATTACGACATTGTATGCGTATTGCCTTGATTTATAACGATATAGAAATTGTGTACACACTGTGTACACAATTCAATTGGTCTAAACTTAGGGCTCTGATTTATATAGAAGATGATTTAGAACGCGATTTTTATTTAACTATGTGTAAACAAGAAAATTGGTCTGTCCGAGAATTAAAAGAACGAAAAAAATCAATGCTTTATGAACGGACTGCTATTTCCAAAAAGCCTGAATTAACTATCGCTGATGAATTAAAAAAAGTAAGAGAAAATTCAGATGATTTATCACAAGATGTATTTTTTCGAGATCCTGTAATTTTAGATTTTTTAGGATTATCAGATAAGTATTCAGAAAAGAATTTTGAGAAATCAATTATCGCAGAATTGCAACGATTTATAATTGAAATGGGTAGAGACTTTGCTTTTCTCGAAAGTCAAAAAAGAATTACAATTGATAATAGAAATTATTATATTGATTTATTATTTTATCATAGAAGTTTAAAATCATTAGTTGTTATTGATTTGAAAATTGGAGAATTTGAAGCTAATTATAAAGGTCAAATGGAACTTTATTTGCGGTATCTTGAAAAATATGAAATGGTTGACGGAGAAAATTCTCCTATTGGATTAATTTTATGCTCTGGTAAAAATGATGAACATATTGAACTAATGCAATTAGATAAAAGTAATATTAAAGTTGCTGAATATTTGACAGAACTACCTCCTAAAAAATTATTAGAAAAGAAACTTTATCAATCAATTGAAATAGCGAAAAATAAATTATTAGCATCAGAAAAATAATTTATGAAAAAATTAATAATAAAAGAATATGAACGCATTAATATTGGAGACGGAAATAATGAAATACCTGAACCATTATTTAAGAAACTTCATAAGTTTGATGTTAGATATTCTGAGAAAAATTCAGAAGGGCAACGAATTTTTAATTGGGGAGATACTTATTTTAAAGCAAAGCAATGGGTTGGAGTAGTTCAAATACCTGGTCTAAGTCTTGAAATATTACCTAAAATTGAAAATACAAAAGATTCTGAAAACAAAGAACCTTATCAATTTGCACGCAAAAATTTATTGTATATGTTATCTGTTGCCAAAAAACTACGGTTAAAAGAACGAGATTTGGCAATGCTTGATATTCGTAATGCTCCATTATTTGAAGCATTAATCAGGATTTTTGCTAATCGTTTACAAGAAGAATTGATTTGCGGAGTGTGCAAGTTTTATGTTGATAAAACAGACAATTTACATCGACTTAAAGGTAAAATTATATTTAATAAACATATTCAGCATAATGCAGCACATAAAGAAAAGTTTTTTGTTAAATATCAAAATTTTTCAGAAGACATTCCATTGAATAGAATTTTTAAAGCTGCGTGTAGTAAGTTGTTAAATTTAACAAGTTCAGCAAAATCTCAAAAGCAATTAAAGCATTGTTTATTGTTACTTTGCGATGTGTGCAATGTTAATATTACAATTAATGACTTTAATAAAGTGGCGTTAAATAGACAAAATGAACGGTTTGAAGAAATATTTAACTTTTGTAAATTAATTCTATTTAATCAATCTCCAACTGCATCATCTGGTGCCGAAAAAACTTTTTCATTATTGTTTGATATGAATAATGTTTTTGAAGATTTTATAGCTCAATTTATGAAAAAATATTGTATGGATTCAAATGAATTAAAAGATTATTCTATTCATCCACAAGGAAAAGGAAATCATAAGCATGTTTTTGAAAATGATGATAGAAAAAAACTATTTTTAAAACCAGATATTTTATTAAAAAAAGAAAAACATAACATAATTATTGACACAAAATGGAAAACACCAATAAAACAAAATAAATTAGAAGTTAGTCGAGATGATTATTTTCAAATGTTCGTTTATGCTATAAATTATTGCAGTGAAAAAAATATTCTTTTATATCCAAAGGTTTCAGATATTACAATTGAAGAATTTGAGGAAGAGTGGAATATTGTAAAAGCCTCAGAAAAGCAAGTAAAAATAAAATTTATTGATTTAAATATTGATTTAAGACAAAATAAAAATGAATTAATAACTAAATTAAAAGAATTGATATAAGAATAACCTTATCTGCTTAAGACTAAGGCTAGTTTCAAATGAACTTTACACTTTCAATTACAAATAGTCAAAAAAATAGTCAGAGTACCGACTTTAGGGACTGTCGATTTAATCAATTCATAGTGCAAAGCACAAAACCGTAGCGCCACCGTCTC
>JAOZMT010000341.1 GCA_029934175.1 Victivallales bacterium
TTTTCTTATTAGTGTTTTGTTAGTGTTTATTAGTGGTGAATATTTTAATTAATGGGGGGAGTTAGGAACAAGCCTAAAGCTTGTTATCTGATTCATATTAATTAAAATGATATGAAAATTTTTCAAATTCACAAACAACAAATCCCTACTATTTTTTATTGAACATTTATAATTAATTTTAGTTTATTGATTAAAGTTTTTCTACTAATACCAAGAAGTTCTGCTGCTTTTGTTTGATTGCCTTTTGTTAGTTCAAGAGTCTTTTTTATATCCTCAAGTTCTCGTTGATGCAATGTTTTGACTTTGAAAATTGTATCATTTTTAGAATCTGACATTTTTGTGTTTTGCATAGATTTTGGTAAATCTGTAGGCATTATAATTTCAGTTCTTGCAAGAATTGCAACTCGTTGTATCACATTATTTAATTCCCGAATATTCCCAGGCCAATTATATTGTTGTAAAATTCTTAGAGTTGCAGATGATATTCTTTTTTTTGAATTTTGTTTTTTTAACATTAACCTAACAAGAGGTTGGATATCTTCAGGTCGTTCACGAAGAGGAGGTATTTCAAATGAAATTATATTTAAGCGATAATATAAATCTTCTCGGAAAGTTCCATTTTTAATAGCTTTCTTAAAATTACAATTTGTGGCAGCAATTAATCTAGCATCAATCGGCACCTCTTTTTCACTACCAACAGGAATAATCATTTTATTTTCAAGGACTCTGAGCAAAGATGCTTGTTGTTCTATTTGCATATCTCCTATTTCATCAAGAAAAATAGTTCCTTTATTAGCCTCTCTAAAAAATCCTGATCTATCTGAAATAGCCCCAGTAAAAGATCCTTTTTTATGACCAAAAAGTTCGCTAGCTAAAAGACTTGGAGATATAGACGCACAATTAACAGATATTAAATTTTGCGAATTACGCAGACTATTTTTATGTATAAAGTCAGCCAAGACCTCTTTTCCAGTTCCACTTTCTCCTGTTATTAGAACAGTTGCATCTGTTTCTGCAACACGGTAAGCATCATAATATAAACTACGCATAATATTATTTTCTGCAATAATTCCATTCATAACCTCTTTAGGTATTTCATTTCCTAAAGATATATTTTGTGATATTCCCAAGTTATCTTTCACTGCAATTAAGAGTTCACTTAAATCAATTGGTTTTTCCAAATAATCAACCGCTCCAAGCTTCAAAGATTTAACAGCATCTTTAACATTTGAAAAAGCAGTTACCAATAAGAAAGGAATTTCCAAACCCAATTTTCGCACTTCGCAAAGAAAATCTATTCCACTAATACCTGACATTTTAACATCTGAAATAATCATATCCACTGTTGTTTCTTTTAAAAGATTTAATCCTTTTTCTGCAGATTCAGCTGTAAATATTTTAAGTTCTATTTCTTGCAAAGATTTATCATACAAATCAAGTAAATCTTTTTCATCATCAACGATTAATATTTTTTTCATTTTATCCCACTTATTTTAACTACAGTTCCTTTATTTTCTTCTGAAATAATATCTATACTCCAGTCCATTTCTTCCACAAATCTTTTTACAAGTGATAATCCAATACCATGCCCATTTTCTTTGCCTGTAACATACGGTTTAAATATATTTTTTAATAATTCTTTATTAATTCCAGATCCTGTGTCTTTTACAATTAACTCTATCTTTTTATTTTTATTAAGTAATTCAATAGAGACTTTATCCCCAGCTTTTACAGCATCTCGACTATTTATGATAAGGTTGATTAGAATTTGATTTAACATCTCTTTATCTGCATAAATCGCAATATCATCTGCTTTAACTGTAAATTCAACATTCATATCATTAAAATCAGATTTTATTAATTGACTAATTTCTTCAAGAATTTGTTTAGCATTAATCTTACTAATTTCTGGGGAACGCATTTTTGCGTAATCCACAAATGCACATAATCTATCAGCCGCCAAATCGGATTTATCAATAATTAATTCAGCCATTTCTATATTTTTTTTATTGTCGCTATGCTTTAATATTTGTTGAGCAAGTCCACGAATAATACCAAGTGGGTTTTTAGTTTCATGTGCTATTCCAGCCGCCGTTAGACCAAGTTCTTCTAATCTGTCAGCTCTTGTTTTTATTTTATTTAGTTCCAAAGTTTTTAAACTATTTTTAATTGATAAAACCCAAAAATAAACGGATAAAAATAAAATACTACTAATCAAAACAAAACTAATAGATAAATAACGATTTGCATTTGACATATTTTTATCATAATCTTTTAAGGATAAAGCTATAATTATAGTTTGTTGCGACTTATGCAAATCAATATCATATTTTTTATTGTTCTCCATATTTCTCTTTGGTGAACATTTTTGCATATTAACAGTTTCTTTATAAATAAAATAATTTTCTAATAATATATAATTCTGCGAAGTGTGCAATCTATTTATTTCTTTCAAATCTTGCCCTACTTTAAACAAAACTGTATCATTATTTTTAATAATAATTGTTTCAATATCTGTAGTAGCAATAACATTCTCTAGTGTATTTTTAATTTTATCAATACGCATTTGCCCTCGACGAACTTCGCTTTGCAAAGAGCCTTTTAATGCACCAGTTATTGATATAGAACGATTTCGCAATTCTTCGAAGGCTAGTTTTTTAGAATATTGTTTTTCTGCGACTACCCAAACTATTAAAAATAATAAAATAATACTTGTAAAAACAACAGGCTTGTTATATTGCTTTTTCATTAAAAATATTTTTTTACTCTTTGGATATTCATTTTAAGCTCTCCAGTTTAAACACAGAAAAATAACTATTGAAAATAGTTATTCTTCTATGATAATTAATTTATTTTCTATTGCAACCACGCCCTTTTCTTTTTCCTCTACCACTACCATCTTTTTTACCTTGTCCCACATTATCACAAATGCCATCCCCGTTAGCATCTACAAAATTTGCAGACTTTCCTTGTCCATTTCTTTTACAATTTCTTTTGCCTTTTCCACTACCATCTTTTTTTCCTTTTCCTGCATTATCACAAATTCCATCTGCATTAGCATCTACAAAACTTGCAGATTTTCCTTGTCCATTTCTTTTGCAATTTCTTTTGCCTTGACCTTTTCCACTACCATCTTTTTTTTCTTGTCCTACATTATCACAAATTCCATCTGCATTAGCATCTACAAAATTTACAGATTTTCCTTCAGCGAAAGACACACTACTTACAAACATTGCAGCTACAACAACTGTTAACATTTTAATTTTCATAATAAACTCCTTTATTTTTTTAATTCACTTTATTGTGAATTCTTGAAAGTTTATACGCATAAACAATGCCAAGCAAGTTAACTTCCTAAGAATTAAATAGTTAATTACTTTTAATGTATTGTGTATATTTTACACAATAAGAAAAAAGTGTCACCTTTTTACACAATTAAACACCAATTGGTCTCCAGCTACCTTTCGAGACAGAAGAGCATCTTCTATCCCTTTCA
>JAOZMT010000342.1 GCA_029934175.1 Victivallales bacterium
ATGCAGAAGATAAAAATATACATAAAGAGTGGCAAGTAAAACCGCACGGAAATGTAAATTTAAAAAAACTAATCTTAATTTTCCAAGGTGGAGAATTAAAATATAATGAAGAAATATAATAAAAAGGAGAAGAGTTATGAGTAAAGAAAATTATGATTTATGTGTAATAGGAGCAGGTCCTGGTGGATATGTAGCTGCGATTCATGCAGCTAAAAAAGGACTTAATGTTGCTATTGTTGAAAAAGGAAATTTTGGCGGAACTTGTTTAAATATTGGTTGTATCCCAACAAAAACTCTAATAGGTAGTGTTGAAGTTTTGCATAAAATGAAGAATGCTAGCGATTTTGGTATTAATTTATCGGGAGAGATAAAAGCTGATTGGACTGCTATGCAAAGTAGAAAAGATGGAGTTATAGATAAACTTCGTGGTGGAATTGGAGGATTATTAAAAGCTGCTGGAGTTACTATTGTTAAAGGTTCTGCTTCATTTTTAGATAAAAAAACTATTTCTATTGATACAACAAAAGAGAAAATTATATCGAAAAAATTTATAATAGCCGCAGGTTCTGAAGCATTAGTTCCTGGTTTTATTCCAAAATCAAGTAGAGTTATAACATCTACTGAATTATTATCAATTAAATCTATACCAAAATCATTATTAATTTTGGGTGGTGGTGTTATTGGGTGTGAATTTGCATGTCTTTTTGCTGAATTAGGGACAGATGTAACTGTTGTTGAAATGTTGCCAGAAATATTACCTGTTCTTGACAAAGAAGTTTCTAGAACAATGCAATTATTGATGATAAAATCAGGAGTAAAAATATTAACAGGTAAAGCATTAGAAAATATAAAAGCAAATAAATCATCTGTTAGTGGAACTGTTGGAAGTGATACTATTAAAGCTGATTATCTGTTAGTTTCTATAGGAAGAAAACCTGCAATGGAATCTTTAAACATTAAAGCCGCTGGAATAAAAACCGATGATAGAGGTTGGATACCTATTGATGAAAAATGTAAGACAAATGTATCTAATATTTATGCAATTGGAGATGTTACAGGTAAATGGCAACTTGCACATGCCGCAAGTGCTATGGGAATTATTGCTGTTGAAAATATAAATGGAACGCGTCGCAATTGGACTGGTTCAAATATCCCAGGTTGTATATTCACAAGTCCTGAAATTGGTGTGGTTGGTTTAACTGAAGAAGAGTGTAAAGAACAGGGCATAAACTACACAAAAGGTAAATTCCCATTTGCTGCTCTTGGCAAATCTATGGCTATCAATGAAACTGATGGCTTTTGCAAAATTTTAACAGATAAAGATACTGACCAAATTATAGGAGTTCATATTGTTGGACCTCATGCAACAGATTTAATATCAGAAGGTGTAACTGCTATCCAAATGGAAGCAACTGCAAAAGAATTGGGGAAAGCTATTCATCCACATCCAACTTTAGGAGAAATTATGATGGAAGCTGCACATGCTGTTCATGGTGAATCTGCACATATCGCAGCCCCTAGAAAAAGAAAAAAATAAGGAATAAAAAATGATTAATAAAATTTATATATTCGCGTTTTTCGCGATAGTTTTTGTGACAACTGGCTGTATTTCCACACAACTTGCTTTAGATAATCCAGCTGCTCCGTTAGAAGAGTTTGTTTTAAAAGAATATGGAGATTATGGACACAATAAAATTGCAGTAATTCCTATTGTAGGTGAAATTTCTAGTGCTGCTAAATCTGGATTCTTTGGAGATAAACCGAGTATGCTCCAAGAATTTGTATCTCAATTAAATAAAGCTGAAACAGATGATGATGTCCATGCCATAATTATCAAAATAAATTCACCTGGAGGCGGTGTTACTCCGAGTGATATTATGTATAATGAAATTATTCAATTTCAAAAGAGAACAAAGAAAAAGATTGTTGTTTGTATGATGGATGTTGCAGCATCTGGCGGATATTATACAGCATTACCAGCAGATTATATATTTGCCCATCCAACAACAATCACAGGTTCGGTTGGAGTAATTTTTATGCGTCCTAAAATTAGTGAAGTGTGCAATAAAATTGGTGTTGATATGGAAATTACAAAATCTGGTAAATTTAAAGATATGGGGTCAATGTTTCGCAAAAGTGAAAAAGAAGAACTTGAGTTATTCCAAAATTTAGTTAAAACTATGGCTAAAAGATTTGAATCTTTAGTTACAAAGCATAGAAAAATATCAAAAGAAAATTTAGCTGAAGTTTTGACTGCAAAAGTTGTTCTTCCTAAAAAAGCACTTAAACTTGGTTTAATTGATGAAATTGGTTATTTTTCAGATGCTGTTTTAAAGGCTCAAAAACTTGCGAACATTGCGAACTCATCAAAAGTCATTGTGTATAGACGAAAAGAGTATGCAAATGATAATATTTATAACGATGCGACTATGAAGTTAAATTCTGAAAACTCTTCATTAATAAATATTGATTTCTTTAATAAAATTAATTCACAAATGAAACCAGGGTTTTACTACTTATGGACTCCTAGTTTATAGATGAAATTTTTTAAGCAGAATAATTAAAAGCAGAATAATTATTTTTTTTATAGAATAATTCGAGGAGTTTTATGCCTATATATTACGAACAAGTAATTAATTCTATAGAAGAAACAAAATTTCATACTATAGATTATCAAGTAATGAAAGATGCTTTTAATTTACATAATGAATGTGGTCGTTTTGCTAATGAAATTTTATATAAGAAAGAACTTGCAAAAAGGTGTTTTCAAGCAGGATTTGAAGTAAGGAGTGAATTTCCAATTACACTTGATTTTATGGGGTTTGTTAAAATATATAGAATAGATTTATTAATTAATAATAGTGTGATATTTGAATTAAAAGCTACTAATGGTATTTGCGATTTAGACAGAATACAAACAATAAATTATATATTGTTTGCAAATTTAAATCATGCAAAAATTATTAATTTTGGAACACCATCTATTGAAACAGAGTTTGTGTCTTCTAGTTTAAATTATAAAGAAAGATTGAAGTGTAACTTTAGGATAATAAATAAAAATAAAATATTATCAAAAGTATCAGAAATTGTAATTGCAATAGTTAGTGATATCGGAGGTTTTTTAGGATTGGAAGTTTATAAAGAAATATTATTTTTTTTATTAGGAGGAAAAAATAAATTGTTACAATATATTGATATAATTATCGATGGTAAAGTTATTTGTCAACAAAAATTTTATACTTTAGATAATATCACAGCTATTCATATATCAGCTATTAGAGAAAACTATGAGAATTATAAAAAACATATTTATAAATTAATAAGACATACAAGACTAAAAGATATTGTTTGGGTAAACTTCAATAAAAGAGATATTTTTATTGAAAGAATTTGTCAATAAATAATAAAATAACAAAAAATAAATAATTATTCTGCTTTTAATTATTCTGCTAAAAAAAAGGGGTAAAAATGAAATGTTTAAAATGTGATAGTAG
>JAOZMT010000343.1 GCA_029934175.1 Victivallales bacterium
GTGAAGATATTGATTGGAAAGATAAAATATACACTGAATTAAACGATGAAAATGGGTATAAAATAAAGATATGGGGAATGTAAATTAAAAAAGAGGTTAATTATGGCTTTATCTGAAAATACACAAATGTTTATAGATGAGAGTTTGGAACATATTGAATCAGTAGAAGATATTTTATTGAAAATTGAAAAAGATCCTAGTTGTATCACAGAGGAAAATATAAATTTTTTATATCGTGCTATTCATACTGTAAAAGGGGGAGCTAGCTTTTTGGGGTTTGACAAACTTATTCAAGTAGCTCATAGATTAGAATCAATTATGTCATTGGTTAAAGAAAATAAGATTTCATTTGATAAATCATTGATAGGAATTTTTCTTGTTGGCGTAGATTTAATAAACAATACTCTTAACGATATTGAAAATCATGAAAATGTTTCTATAGAAATATTTATGAAATCTTCTGAATTGATAGTAAGCAAAGATAATACTAAAATGAAATTTCATAAAAATCTTTATTGTATCAAAAATACATTATCTGATTTACAGAAAGATACAGGAGGAGACTTATTGTATTTTGTTAAATCATTTTTATTTCATGGTAAAATCTTAAATAGTAATATATCTGAGATTGAAAAAAAATTATTAAATAAAAAAGACTTTGATAATATTGCTTTTCAGTTAATATATTCTACTGATTTATCATTTGAACAATTGGATCAAGAATTAGCACCTTCTTTTGAACTCATTAAATTTAGCACTATGTCTCAAAAAATGCTCGAAGAATCTTATAGTAAAAATGCATAATATCCAAATATCATATCCACAGAATATAATATTCGGAGAGAACTCTATTGAACAAATAGGAGAGTCTATTCCTGAAAATTTACAAAATAATGTTTTAATTGTTTCTGGAAAGCATTCAATTCAGTCTGGGTTAGTTGCACAGATCGCAAAAAAGTTTAAAAATACTCAAATTTATTCAGATATACCTCCAGAAGCTCCCTTAGAAGGGGTTCAAAAATTAGTTAATTTTGCTAAGACTAAGAAAATAACTGCGATTTGTGCAATTGGTGGTGGAAGTGTTATAGATTCTGCGAAGTGTGCAGCAGCTATTATTCCTTTAGAAGGTAGTGTTAAAGACTATTTTTATGCAAAAAAAACTATTTCTAAAAAAGGCTTATTTTTTGTTGCTGTCCCAACAACAGCTGGTTCGGGAGCTGAAATTACCAAAAATAGTGTCCTTAAAGATACTGAAACTGAAATAAAACAGTCAATTCGGCATATAACTATGATTCCAGATATTGCAATCATAGATCCCATTTTAACTTTATCATGTCCTAAAAAATTAACTGCTGCTTGTGGGATGGATGCCCTTACTCAGGCAATAGAGTCTTATACAACTGTAAAGGCAAATTCTATTACAAAATCACTTGCGAGTTGTGCAGTAAAAAAAATATATAATAACCTTAACGAATGTTGTAATACCCCATCTGCGATTTGTGCAAGAACAGAAGTTGCAGAGGGGAGTCTTCTATCCGCAATGGCATTTTCCCAATCTGGACTAGGAGCAGTTCATGGACTTGCCCATCCTATTGGTTCAAAATGGAATATCCCTCATGGCGAAATTTGCTCTATTTTATTACCTCATATTTTGGAATTGAACTCTACTGTTTCTGATACAGAATATTCAGAACTTGGAATTCAATGTAATGCAACAAGCACAAAAGGCTTTATTGATAATATAAAAAAACTTTCAAAAGAAATTGGGATTTCTAATAATTTGAAGTGTTATTCAACAGATAAAAATGATATAGATTTTATTATAAAAAATAGTCGAAGTAATAGTATGTTAGGAAACCCTCGTTTTATATCAGACAATGAGATTGTTACTTTATTGGAGAAACTTTGAAAAAACATTGTTATAAAATAGAATTATATGTGCCTGTCACACACGCTGAAAAAGTCAAACAAGCGATGTTTGATGCTGGAGCAGGTTGCATTGGAAATTATAATTCATGTTGCTGGCAGACTCTTGGGATAGGTCAATTTAAACCACTAACAAACAGTAGTCCATTTATAGGAAAAGAAGGAGAAATAGAAAAGGTTGAAGAGTATAAAATAGATATTATTTGTTCAGAAGAGTCTATCGAAAAAGTTATTTCAGCCCTGCACACTTCGCATCCTTATGAAACACCAGCATATCAATACTGGAAAGTTTTTTATTGATTTAAAATGGGGACTTTTATTTTTGCTTTTACTAATGAGTGATCTGAACCAATACTTGAGCCTATCATAAATGTCTTTAACTCTATATCCTTAGTTGTTAAAATATAATCAATAGGAATTGCAAATAATAAGTTATATTTATTCCATGTCGCACGAAAAATCCCGTTATTTGTATCCCGCAAATTCCCTTTATCTTTTAAGTTTTTAAGATAAAATGACCAAGGGGTTGTATTTAAATCTCCTAGCAAAACAGTTTTATTCATTTTTTTACTTTGTATAAATTCTGCCATTTTTTCTAAATGTGTATTTCGCATTTTACTATAATCTTCGCTTATAGGCGGTAATGGATGTGTTCCTATAATACTTACTTCAGTATTAGGCAATAGAATTTCTGCATATATTGATGGAACCCCACTGAAATACTTGATTTCATACTTTTTAATTGGAAATTTACTAAGCAGGACGATTCCAAAGTTATCTTCTTGTGGATTTATTATGCTATATTGATATGTATTATTTAAAGATTTTAAATTATTTACCCATTGAGAATTAATTTCTAATAAGACAATAATATCAATATTATTATTTTTAATATAACTTACCACTTCTGAATACCTTGTATTCTGTGTATAGACATTTAAGCTTGCAACGGTTATTTCATCTCCATGCTTAACAGGCATATTAAAAGATATATCAACCATAGATACTAAATTTATTATAATTCCTAAAAAACTGATTAAAACTATTGATTTATTTGTTTTACTTAGTTTTTCTTTAAGAATAAATTTCGCAATCAAATTAATGACAATACCTGAAACAATAAATGCAAGTAAATACTGCAATCTTAGGTTTGCGAAGAGTGCAAGAATCCACGAAAATTTTTCAAAAACAGCAAGTATTGTTCCTAATGCACTAAAAAAAATTGTAATTTCTAATAGTCCCATTATAAATTTAAAAAGTTTCTTTTTCATTTATTTTACTCCTCGTGTCATAAATCAATAAGTTTTGTAATAGTCGCCAAAATAATAACTTACTGCATAATTCGCAAATTTCAATATTTATAATTAGAAAAGATTGAAAAGTTTGGATTTTATCTTTACTCTAGTTATGTAAAATTTGGCGTTGTTCTTTACGCCGTCCAAAACAAAAAAATTATTGAGAAGAATTAAGCAGAATAATTATTTTTAATAATTCTGCCTCTTATTAATTTTGAATTAATTCAAATTATCTCATTACACTAATTTTATATTTCACCTAATATTTA
>JAOZMT010000344.1 GCA_029934175.1 Victivallales bacterium
GCACCATCTTGACTTTTCTAACTCAAAGTGTAAAGACATTGTTGAAACTAACTGAATTTTCAATGCAAAGAAGAAGCAATGGTTTTTAGTTTTTCTCTGTTTTTTTGACCTTATACACCTTGTGAAAAGACGGAGGCATGCTACTTATAGCACCATCTTTTTATAAAATCAATTTAAGTTATAAGATTAATATAATAATAAAAATACAACTCTTTTATTTGGTGCATGGCACCATCTTTCTTTATTTGGTGCATGGCACCATCTTTCAGCACCATCTTTCATTAACAGTATAAGTTTGATTTGAGATTATAAATCTGCGAAGTTTTTACAGTTTTATGATATTTTTTTAATAAATTAATATATGAAAAGTTGAAATAGACTATATGAGTGCTATTTTATAATCTAATAGTTATTCTACTAAAAAAATTAAGGAATTATAAAATATGAAATATCGTATAGAAAAAGATGCACTTGGAGAATTAGAAGTTAAAGCTGATGTGTTATGGGGGATTCATACGGAACGAGCAATTGAGAACTTTAAAATTAGTGGACGAACTATTGATAAATACTTAATCCATGCTTATGGAATGGTTAAACTTGCTTGTATTGAAGTTAATGAAGAATTGGGATTTTTAAATTCTGCGAAGTGTGCAGTTATAAAATCTGCGTGTTGTGCAATGATGAATGGAGAACTTGATGAATATATTGTCGTTGATGCATTACAAGGTGGTGCAGGAACTTCAACTAATATGAATATTAATGAAGTTATTGCGAACTATGCAATTTTGAAAATGAATGGTAATGCTGGAGATTATTCTTTAATTAATCCTATTGAAGATGTTAATTTACATCAATCTACAAATGATACATATCCTACTGCTTTAAAAATTGCTGCCATTAATAAAATAAGAGACTTAGAAAAAAATATTATCAAACTCATTGAATCTTGTCAAAATAAAGAGAAAGAGTCATCTGATGTAGTGAAAATAGCACGAACACAAATGCAAGATGCAGTATTAACAACTATGGGGCGAACTTTTGCGGCTTATGCAGATGCATTTTCTCGTGATAGGTGGCGTATTTATAAATGCGAAGAACGAATGAGAGTTATAAATCTTGGAGGAACTGCAATTGGAACTGGTCTATCTGCTCCAAGGCAATATATTTTTAAAGTATCAGAACGAATAAAACAAATATCAGGAATTGGATTAGCTCGTGCTGAAAATTTAGTCGATGCAACACAAAATTGTGATGAATTTGTTGAAGTTAGTGGAATTTTAAAGGCTTATGCATCTAATTTATTGAAAATAGCAAATGATATTCGATTTATGTCATCTGGACCAACAGCTGGAATTGGGGAAATCTCATTATCAGCCAAACAAGCTGGCTCATCAATAATGCCAAGTAAAATAAATCCTGTAATACCTGAAGCTGTCATACAGTCTGCTATAAAAGTTATATCCAATGATTCCGCCTTGACAACCGCTGTTTCAATGGGAAACTTGGAATTAAATGCATTTATGCCATTAATTGCAGATACGCTTTTGGAAAGTTTAAATTTATTAAATAACGCCTCTTCCATATTTGCAGAATGTATAGATGAACTCTGCATAAATCGCAATAAGTGTTCTGAAAATGTTAATGCCTCAAGTGCAACATTAACTGCATTAATCGCAAAAATAGGTTATGAAGAAGCAGAAAATATATATTGCGAAATGTGCAAATCAAACAAAACGATTCGTGAAATAGTATTAGATAAAAATATTATGTCAGAAAAGCAGTTTAATGAATTTATATCACCTGAATTTGTAATGCAATTAGGCTCAAGAAAGGTATAATATCTAAGCATACGACCCGTAAGTAAATAAAATAGAAATCACTGGATTTTCAGACGACCTTAAATTTGAAGATTATGGATTATTGGATTTTGGATTAATGGGTAGATATTCAACAAGCATAAAATGCTTTCATAATAAAATCCGTGCCTCGTGTGCTTATACTGTGAGCGGTTGAAATTTTCATTTTTTGCAGGAAGTGAAAATTTAATTCTTTTACAGTATAGAAGCTATGCAATATGATTTTTCATTAAAGATACAGCTTGTTTACTGTCATTATTTTCAATAGCATTAATTATATCTTCATGTAATTTTAGGTTCTCTTCAAAGGTTTCAATTGAGCATTGTTTTAGTCTTGTTAATTGAATTTTTGCATCTAGCCTTTCAAATGAATCAAAAAGAACTTTATTTTTAGACCTCATAGCTATATTCAAATGAAATAAACTATCAAGCTCAAAAACTTTTGATTTATTCTTATTTTTAAACTCTATACTACAAAGATTTGATATTTCTCTTAATTTTTTAATATCTAATGCATTATGATTATTTGTCAAAAGTTTAACAGATAAACTTTCTAAAGCTTTTCGAACTTGAAGAATATCTATTACTTCTTCATCTGTTAAAATAGTAACTTCTGCATAACTTCTTGGAATTATCTTTACAATCCCATACTCATCTAACCGACGCAGAGCCTCACGAATAGGGGTTCTACTAACTCCAAATTGACTAGCTAAACCTTCTTCTGGAATACGCTCCCCACCTTTTAATTTACCTTGTAAAATCATTGTTTTGATTGATTCATATATTTGTTCTGATAAACTTCTATGTTCAACTTTTTTTATTTGTTCTTCCATGATATTCCATTTATTATAATTTTTTGTTAATACTCTTTAATTAATATATTGCATTTCGTATACAATGCAACTTAAATTGAAAATTTATTTGAATTTAATTTGACACAAATCAGACTTCTTCTTAATGCTATCCAAAATATAATTTTTTTAGACAGGATAACAGGATTTTCAGGATTAACAAGATTAATATTTTTAATTTTTATAGTCTCTAAGCACACGAGCCGTAAGCAAGGAAAATAGAAATCACTGGATTTTTAGATGACCTTAAGCTTGCAACTTATGGATTATTGGATTTTGGATTAATGGAAAGAAAACCAATAATCCAGCAATCCAACAATCCTAAAATGGTCACATAATAAAATCCGTGCCTCGTGTGCTTAGAGTCTTATTTTGTAACCATAAAGAAAACAATATATTATATGAAAAGATAATAATAAAATATTTTACAATGTGAAAAAATCAATATTATTAACTAACATTTCGGGATTCATTTAGTCCAATAATCATTAGCATTTTTGCGGACAATGCATTTGAGAATACCACAACTAAGGATTTTCAGAGTAAAGCAAACAAAGTAACGCAGACATCTTGTCTGCAAAGTCCAGCAGGCATCCTGCCTGCTGTGCGTCGTTCGTGGAGCGAACAAGCATAAGAATTTAATCTACTTTTTGTAAAACTATATTTTTTTGTGCTTCGCACACGCCAGGCAAGATGCCTGCGTTACTTTTTGTTTCGCAAGTTTTATTGCTTATTTTCTCTAAAATCGAATCCCGAAATGTTAGTTAT
>JAOZMT010000345.1 GCA_029934175.1 Victivallales bacterium
TAAAAAAAATATTACCTTAAAAAATAGATAATAACTTGTAATTTTATATTTATGTTTTATAATAATGTCTTTTAATTTAACTTAGGAAAACTTTAATTTATGATAAATAAAAATTTAATATTTACAATTATTGCATTATTTTGCTCTTTTTTACTTATTTTTGGTATATCACTTACACAAAATAATATTAATAAAATTATCCGCGATGAAAGGCTTACGGATACTGATATTGTTAAGAATGCCCCTCCAATAATAGCCTTTACCACTGTAGCTCTCGGAAGTTTTCGTGGTCTGCTTGCTGATATTTTATGGGCTAGAACTATTGATATGCAGGATGAAGGCAAATATTTTGAAATGGCACAACTCGCATCTTGGATAACAAAATTACAACCACGATTTACAGGAGGAACAACATTCCTTGCGTGGAATATGTCATACAATATATCTGTCTTATACTCAGAAGATAAAGATAAATGGCGGTGGGTTCAAAAAGGATTAAGGTTAATACGCGATGAAGCGGTTGTTTATAATCCATCTGATCCTAAATTGTATCATCAACTTGCATGGATTTATCAACATAAAGTTGGAGATGTTATGGATTCTTCACATCTTTATTATAAACAACAAATGGCATTGGAATTTATGGAAATTATGGGAAATGAACCTCCTGATTGGAAAAAACTAAGTAACTTATATCAACACTTTGATGGTTTTGATAATATTTTTGAAAGATCTTATATTGCCCCTGCTTTAAGAAATGCACACTTCGCAAATGTGGAATCTGTTTATGATGATTTTATTAAAACTAAAAAACTTAAGCCTGAATTTACAAGTCTAATAACCAAAGATGAAACTAGTGATTTATTAGCTTTGTTTAGAACAAAATTATTGAAAAAGAAACTAAATCTTGATGTTTCAAGAATATTTGATTTAAATAATAAGTATGGGAATATTGACTGGCGTTTACCTGAAAGTAGAGCAATTTACTGGGCTGCTTTAGGTGTTGAAAATACTCGTGATGATGCCATTAATTGTCAACGAATAGTTACTCAATCTCTAAAACATTCTTTTACAAATGGTAAATTAATTTTAGGTAAATCTGGAAATCCTAAAGAGATTTTACTTCTCCCAAATTTTTCTCTATTTGAGGCTGTGAGAGATGAATATATAAAAGCAAATAGCGACTATGATGTTACAACTTTTAATACGGGATTGAAAACTTTTGATGAAAATGCAATTCTTTTGTTCTATAATTATGGTCAATATTCTAAAGCTGAAAAACATTACAAATTTCTTAAAGATAAATACCCTGATGATAATCGTTATAAACATAATTCCACTGATGAATTTGTTTTAAAAATGTGGATAGATAATATTGAAATAGGTTCAATGAAAAAGACTTATAATTCCATAGTTGGGTTATTATATAAAGCCTGTTCTGATTTAGCGGTAAACAACAATAAGCAAGCGATAACTTATTTTAAATTGGCAAAATCTGTTTATATTAAATATCAAACAAAACAAAAAAGAATACTTAAACGAGTAGGTTTGCCTCCGTTTAAAAAAATAAATAAAAATGTGATAGATGCTTGTATGCAAAGATTTAATGAAAAAATGCGTAAAACTTTATTAAATAACTTAGGAGAAATCTCATTATGAGTAATAATAATTTAAAGTTATTTGCTGTAGGTATAGGTCCAGGGAATCATTCCCTGTTCACACACAATGCTCTAGAAGTTATAGATAAATCTACAACGATTGTAGGATATAATTCATATATTAAAAAAATGAAGGATTTAGTTGATAATAAGAATGTAATCAGCAATGGAATGCGAAAAGAATCAGAACGCTGTCAAGCAGCTCTTGATGAAGCCTTGAAGGGGGAAATTGTATCTGTTATTAGCAGTGGTGATGCTGGTGTTTATGGAATGGCTGGACTTCTTATTGAAATGACTAATGATATTGAAAAATATAAAGATATTGAAATAGAAGTTGTTCCTGGTATAACTGCGGCTTGTGCAGCTGCGGCTGTTTTGGGTGCTCCTTTGATGAATGATTTTGTCATCTTCAGCTTATCTGATTGCCTAACGCCTAAAAAAGATATACAAAAAAGAATAAAAGATTTAGCACCAACGGATTTACCATGCGTTATATATAATCCTAAAAGCACAAAAAGAATTGAACTATTCAAAGAATTAATAAATGAATTCTGCACAGTTCGCAGTTCTAAACTTGTTTGTGGGTTTGTGAAACATTGTTCTATGGATAATCAAGAAACTTGGATTGGCACTATTGATAAGTTGCCTATTGATGAAGTTGATATGTCAACAATTGTATTCTTTGGAAATTCAAAAACTATGCACAAAAATGGAAAGATGTTTGTAACAAGAGGCTATTCATTCTAAAATGAAAGTAAGTATTTGCATTCCAACATATAATCGTAAAGATTATATTTTTCAAACATTAGATAGTGTATTCAATCAATCGTTTAAAGATTACGAAGTGATTATAGTTGATGATGGTTCTACAGATGGAACAGAAGCTGCTGTTAAAGAAAAATACCCTACAGTTAAATATCATTGGAAAGAAAATGGAGGAGATGCCTCAGCTAGAAATAAATTAATATCTTTAGCTAAAGGAGACTTTATTACATTTATTGATTCTGATGATTTGTTGTTTCCTGATACAGTTGAACGACTTTATAATTCAATTAAGGAAACCAAAGACTCTTGTGCTTATGGACAACATATCAGAATAGATGAAAATAGTATGGAAACTCCGACTAAATTAAAAGCTCTTCCATCTGGAAACATAACAATACCTTTATTTCAACATATTTTGGTTCATTCTTGTGGTTCAATGTTTCCATTAAATGCTCTTAAAGAAATTGGAGGATTTAATGAAACCATAAAAGTTTGTTCTGATTATTCAATATGGCTAAGATTATCTTTAAAATATAAATTTATTGCACAGGAAAAGCCTACATTTAAACGCAGGCGACACTCTGGGAATTTATCGGCTTTAACTTACGATAATTTATTAATTGAATTAAATGTTTTAAAAGATTTTTATGAAAATTTTGCAAAAACAATAATTCCTGCGAATAGTGCAAATGCACGACTCGCAAAAGAATATTATAGAGTTGCGATGTGTGCTGCCCGAGAAGATATATCAAGTGATATTATAAAGGATTTATTTAAACAATCTTTGAATTATAAATTTTCATTCAAAGTCTTTCTTAAATCTTTAATATTTTAAGGTATTTAGTCTCTACTAATTTGTAAAAAATATACCAAAGAATTTATTTTTAAATTTATCTATTTTCATTATTTGCGAAGTGAACAAGCACAAGAACTTAATCTATTTTTCAACACTATACTTTTTTTGTGCTTCACACACGCCAGGCAGGATGCTATGCTCTCAGCCTGTATGTGAAAGCTAAATATAAGAAATTGAATATCCAATAT
>JAOZMT010000346.1 GCA_029934175.1 Victivallales bacterium
TAATTAATCACTATTTTTCAAAAAAAAAACTATAAAACTTGAAATTTCACAAAAAGATAGTAAATTTATAGACTTGATTTATTAATTCACATTTATTTCAAATTAATAACATATATTTAAAAATAATAATTAAAAGAGGAAAAGATTATGAAAAGAACATTTCAACCTTCAAATAGAAGGCGTAAACGCAGATTGGGATTTAGAGCAAAAATGAGAACTTCTAGTGGTAGAGCTATTATCAAGCGTCGTAGACAAAAAGGTAGAGCTAAATTAACTGCATAGTTATTACAAATAAAAGCCTGAATAAATATTATTTAGGCTAATTATTGTAAAAACAAACTAAATGAACTAGACTGTTCTCAAAAAATATTGAAAAATTCTACTAAAATAGATGGTCGCTTAAGATTAAAATCAGACTTTGATTATGTCAGACACAATGGCATAAAGCATGTAGGCAAGTATTGCCTTTTGGTTGTTGCTCCTGCTAATGGAGAATTTAAAGCGGGCGTTATTTGTAGTAAAAAATATAATAAACGAGCAGTTGTTAGAAATCGTGCAAGAAGATTATTGTGGGAATCATTTAGATTATTAAAAATAAGAATTAAACCATGTCAAATGATTATGATTGTTCGGAGGCATATTGCAGGTCAAAAGCAACAGAATGTTCAAGAGGACCTGAAAAAGCTTCTCCTGAAAGCAAATGTTTTATCAGAATAATTATAAATATTCCTGTATATATTACAACTTTTATGATTGTTTTATATCAACGGCTATTATCTCCATTTCTTGGTCAATGTTGTAGGTTTTCTCCAACATGTTCTAGTTACGCAATATCGGCATTAAAAAAACATGGCTTTGTAAAAGGTTGCATTTTAACTTGTTATAGAATAATTCGTTGCAATCCTTTTTGTAAAGGTGGAATAGATCCCGTCCCAGATAGTGGAAAGTGGATTTGTAAAAAAAGAGGTAAAATTTGAAATTAGATAAAGAAAGCACTATTGGAATTGTAATATGTGCTGTATTATTATTTGCTTGGACTATCTATCAAGATAATGTCAATCAAGCAAAATCTCCATATAAGGATAAAACTGCACAAGTCGCAGATATTAGTTCTGCACAAGTCGCAGAACCAAATCTTGCACAAGTCGCAGATATTAGTTCTGCACAAGTCGCAGAAAAAGCCCCTGCACAAGTCGCAAAGAGTGAAACTGCACAAGTCGCAAATTTAGAAGCATTATCAAATATATCTTTAATAAATAGTGATATAGAAGTTGTAATTAATCCTAATGAAGGGATTGTTGATTCTGTAACTTTATTAAAATATAAAAATAACGACAGAGAAAAAAATATTACTATTGGTAAAAATTATTCTTTTAAAGCTTTCGATATTCCGGAATTAAAAACTTATAAACTTGAAAATTCAAAAATTATAGAATCAGATGCAACCTCAGTTGTAATTGAAAGAATATATCTTTATAATGAACAAAAATTTAGTATAACTCAAATTTTTATTTTAAAGCAAGATTATATTTTAACAAATTCTTTAACAGTTAAAAATCTTAGTTCAGAAACATTGTCAATTCCTGCCTTATCTATATCATCAGGTTTAATATCAAAATTAACAGATTTATGTGGGGATAAAGATCCACGAATGGAAAACTTTGTTGCTGATTATTCACTATTAGATTCTACAGTTAATAAAGTTGAATTGGAACTGGAAGAAGGTGAATTAACAAAACTACAAAAGCAAATTGAACCAGTGAAGTGGATTAGCGTTGGGAATAAATATTTTGCATCTATTTTATTAGCTGGGGAAAAAGAAATATTTATTAGTTCATCTGCATCACGAATTAAACAAAGCATTGAAGCTACAGGCACAAAAATGGCTCAGTCGTTAGATTTAATATCTACAAATGGCGTTGTTCAAGGTTTTAAATTACAAACAGGAGAAAGTAAGTCTTTAGAATATTCTTTATTTGCAGGACCTAAAGAATTAAAATTATTAGAAAAAGTTGCTGATAATGCTGATAAAATAATGCATTTAGCTTGGCTAACTGTTTTAGAATGGATTTCTATTAAACTCTTATCATTTTTAACATTATTGACAACAAGTTTATCTATTTCTTATGGAATGAGTATCATCTTGCTAACAGTTATTATTAAAATGCTATTTTGGCCAATTACTCAAAAAGCAAATTCTTCAATGAAAAAAATGCAAACTGTTCAGCCAAAAATGAAAGAACTTCGTGAAAAATATAAAGATAATTCAGCACTTTTAAACACAGAAATGATGAAATTATATAAAGAAGAAAAAGTAAATCCTTTAGGCGGCTGTTTCCCTATTCTTTTTCAAATTCCTGTATTTTTCGCATTATTTTCAACATTAAGTGGAGCAGTTGAGTTAAGACAGGTTCCATTTCTATGGTCGCCTGATTTAACAGGACCTGATACTTTGTTTTATATTTTTGGATTACCATTTAATCCATTAGTTTTAACTATGACAGCAACAATGTTTTTACAACAAAAATTAACACCTACTGGTGGAGATCCAATGCAGCAAAAAATGATGATGTTTATGCCATTAATCATGTTATTTTTCTGCTATAATTTTCCGTCAGGATTAACAGTGTATTGGAATATAAATCAAATAATTAGTATTATTCAATTATTAGTAAATAAAAAAATAGATTCAAAAGGGAATACAGATAAAGTAATAGATATAACTGCAACCTCAGTATAGCTTTATCGCTTTTTGGTCAAAAAAAACTAGAGGAATACCTCTAAAGGAGTAAAAGATGGGTTTAACATTTGAAGAACAACAAGAGAAGGCAAAAAGAACATTAGCAATGATGTTGGATTATTTAGGACTTGAAGGCACAATTAGGGCAGAAGAGAAAAATAGAAATGTCGCATTAATTGTTACATCAGAAGAAGATTCTGGTAGAATTATTGGAAGGAAAGGACAAACATTGGACAATTTACAATTATTATCTAATCGTATTATGCAAAAAAATTCTCGTGACAATGCAAGAGTTTATATTGATATTGATGGTTATTTCAGAAAAGATCATATCACCAAAGACAAACGATTTGATAGCGAAGAAGACAAAGAAAACATCAAAATGTTAGAGCAAAAAGCATTAGATGCAGCAAAAGAAGTTAAAAAGTGGGGAGAAGAAGTAGCCTTACCTGTAATGAATGCACATGACAGAAGAATAGTTCATATGCAACTAGAAAATGATACAGATATTACTACAGAGAGCTTAGGAGAAGGAAATCTGAAAAAAATAATAATTAAACCTGTATAATTTAAATTAACAAATTTACACAAAAACCTCTAAGCACACGAGCCGTAAGCAAGGAAAATAGAAAACACTAGATTTTTAGATGACCTTAAGCTTACAACTTATGGATTATTGGATTTTGGATTAATGGAAAGAAATCCAATAATCCAGTA
>JAOZMT010000347.1 GCA_029934175.1 Victivallales bacterium
TATCTGTGGTTTTAATTCACACAACAATAATTCTATTAATCAGTATAAATAATAAAAGAATTTTATAATAAATAAAAGCCGTCACAACTGTTTTTAAAGAGGATACAAAAAACACATAAAAAAATGCAAAAAAACATTTTTTCATATCTTTATTCATTAAAATAGTGCGAATTAAAAATTTAAGTTAAGTTAATTCATACTTGTTTATTATTCACCGAGAATTGCTGGGTTTTGGTTGACAGATAGTAGTTCTATCTATTCTTTTTGTTACAAATAAATCATTTGTTGTATTTAATGTTTCCATTGCTCCAAGCATTAAAGAACCTGTTTTATTTAATGAGTAATACATTTGAGTAACGATATCATTTTTAGTTTTTTCATCAAAATAAATTAATACATTTCGACATAAAATTAAATCAAAAAGCCCCATTGAACTATAAGGGCTTGTTAAGTTTATATGCTTTGTTGTTATTATTTGAGTTAACTCTTTTTTTGCATACCACATCTCATTTTTTTCAGTAAAAAAATTATTTAAACGAGCTGGAGATAAACCTCTTTTTATTTCTACACCATTGTATGAGCCAGTTTTAACTTTATTTAACATTTCATTAGAAATATCTGTTGCGACTAATTCAAAATTTTGCATAACCAACCCTAAGCCTTTATTGTTCTCAATAAATTCAAAAATAAGCATTGCTATACTATAAATTTCTTGTCCAGATGAACTAGCTGCAGACCATATCCTTATTTTTCTTCCCATTTTTCTATTTTTAACTAATTCAGGTAGAATTTTGTTATAAAATGTATCAAAAGGATGTTTATCTCGAAAAAAAGATGTTTCATTTGTTGTCATTACTTCAATTAATTCATCTAATAAATGCGAATGAAAGAGGCTTGATAATTTTTTTGTATATTCTTCAAATGAAGAAAACCCATTTCTTTCTACAAGTGGTGCTACGCGTTGATGTATTAAGTATTCTTTGTCTTTATTCACTACAATTCCGCATTTGTTATGTATGAATTCAGTTAAAGCTAAAAATTCATTATGTGATAATTCTAATTTCATATCTATTTTATCTCCTTTTTAATTGCATCAGGAACATCCATTAATGCACATACTTCATCGACACAACCAGTGTCATAAACTTGCTTAGGCATACCCCAAACTGTAGATGATTTTTCATCTTGGGCAATAATATAAGCATTAGAGCGTTTCAATGCTAAAGCACCTTTTGTTCCATCTTTTCCCATACCTGTTAAAATAGTAGCTATAACATTGCCGTTAAAAGCAGAAATACCAGAACGAAACATAATATCAACAGATGGTTTACAGCCATTTTCAGGCGGAGCATCTGTTATTTTACAAATTACATCTGAATTACTTTTATTCAAAACTAAATGTTTACCTCCTGGGGCAATATAAATATTATTCTGAGTTATTATATCGTTATGTTGTGCTTCTTGAACTTTATAAGAACATTTTTTATCAAGTTGAATAGCTAACGATTTTGTGAAATTTTCAGGCATATGTTGGACAATAATTATAGGCAAGTCTATTTTTTCACATAATTCAGGCAGCATTTGACTTAAAGCTCTAGGACCTCCAGTAGAAATACCAATTAAAATTGCGGAATATGCTCCAGTATGCTTCTTTTGTTTTTTTATCACTGGAGTATTGACTCTTTTCATAATAATAGACTCTTTGGGAAGGTCTTTTATTACACCAATTTTACTTATAAGTTGTTCTGTCAAAAATGATAAATTCTTATCTTGATTTGCAGAGTCATTAGGTTTTGTGATGAAATCAAATGCTCCATTGTCTAAAGCTTCTAAGGTTATATTTGCACCATGTTGTGTAGTTGCACTAATCATTAAAGTTGATATTTTTAAATTTTTATTACTCTTCATTTCTTCTATATGCTTTAAGGTTTCTAAGCCATCCATTTCGGGCATTTCTAAATCTAAAGTTATAATATCAGGAATATTTCCTTGTTCTAAAAATTCAATTGCTTTTTTCCCATTTCTAACTGAGCCAATAATTTTACAAAGAGGAATATTATCAAAAGCCATTTCTATAATTTTCCGATATATTATAGAATCATCAACTATCAGTATTTTTAACATTTTGTCTCCTATTTTTATTTAAGAATTACTTTTTTCTATTTCTAAAATCTTATCAATATTTTTGCGACATTCGCAGAATACCCAATTTAACACATCAAAAACCTCTTGCATATTACTAGATGCTGAAAAAGTATTTGTATCAATTGTTAAAATATCATTGTCTAAAACGGCAAACTGCCATGAAAATCCAGTAGTTACTAAGCCATAAATAGGAACTGTATGGTTCTCATTTTCATTTGTTTTATAAGCAGCATACATTTCAGCTGCGACTTGAGCCCAGCCTTTTGTGAAATTTTCTTTCTTGGCTTCGGCTAAACACAAGATAGGACTCCCCAACGACATATCATCATATTTACTTTTCAAACCTGCAATATAATCAGGATAATCAGTTAAAATATTACTATCTTTTAAATCAAATTGAATATGAGACCAAACTGTTACATTATTAAAATATGCGACCTCTTTTATTATAGGAGATATTAAATTTTCACAAATAGAAGCCTCACTTGCGATATTCGCTCCATCATTCATATTTCGTATTAACATTTTTTCTAAATAATTATTTATTTCAAATGTTTTTGGTTCTAAAAATTTTATTCGTTTAACTTCTATTTTATATTTTTCTGCTACTTCTCGTAAAGTTTCAAAACTTGTATATGACATAGTTACTCTCCTTGTTGTTTTTCTATTTCTAAAATTTTATCAATATTCTTGCGACATTCGCAGAACACCCAGTTTAAGATATTAAAAACATTTTGCATATTTTCAAATGCAGAATAAGTGTTTTTATCAATAGTTAAAATATTATTATCCAAAACACCAAACTGCCAAGAAACACCTGTTGAAACTAACCCATACACAGGAATAGTCTTATTTTCATTTTCATTTGTTTTATATGCAGCATACATTTCAGCTGCGACTTGAGCCCAACCTTTCACAAAATCATCTTTTTTAGCTTCTGCTAAACATAAAATCGGATTTCTTATTGAAGTTGCATCATCGTCAATAATCCCTATTAAGTAATCTGGCACTCCTTTTAAAACATTACTTCCTTCTAAATCAAATTGCGTATGAGACCATACTGTTAAATTATTAAAATAAGCAACTTCTTGCATTATAGGTGCTATTATATTTTCACAAACTGAAGCTTCACTTAGAATGGTTATTCTGTCTTCCATATTACGAATTAGTATTTTTTGTAAATAAGGTTCTATTTTAAATGATTTTGTTCTTATGAAATTTGCAGATTTAACTTTAATTGGACACTCAACCATTACTTCCTTTAATGTTTCAAAACTTGTATATGACATAATTATTCTCCTTGTT
>JAOZMT010000348.1 GCA_029934175.1 Victivallales bacterium
AGATGATAACAATTGCTATTTTTGATTTTATAAATTCTTAGCTACTAGAAGTAACCAATTATTTATAAAATTAAAAAGAGCTGTTGTTTGCGCTTTCAGGAAGTTTATTTTTCAGCCGTTTGCAGTATAATTTATGCAACATTATCTAAATGAATTGTGAAAATATGTTGATATACCTTTTGTGTTAAATTATTAATCTCATCTTCTGGATATGGTGCTTCTGGCAAATAATAAAGAGAATCATTTATCGATACCTCTATCTGAGCTTTCACTTGTGTGCTTGCTCGCCAATTTGATAAACTTAATAAGTCATCTCGCAATTTTGATAATGTATCACTTGCAACTTGCTTGACTGCATTTCTATCTTCTTTCGATAAATTATCCTTCCGCAAAATATCAAAAATTGCCAACGAATCTTCATCTAAACCCTCTTCCATTGCACGCATTTCTTCTTTGTTTGTATCTTCAATCAAAGACTTTGTTTTATCAATAACTCGCTTTATATCTTCAATATCTTTTGCTCGATTATATTCATCAACAATTTCTTTGTATCGCTCTAAAAAATTTATTCTTTCAGGATTTTTAGCAACCATTTTATTTAATTTTTGTTCAACCGCTTTCATTAAATCAAGAGTTAATGTCTTTGCACCTTTCTTGCTATCAACAATATCTGCGAACTGTGCAATATTCATATTTGTCAAATCTATTTCGCTATAAACATCACTTTTTTCTGCGACCATAACACTGTCATTTATAACACCTTGTAATTTTGACATAATATTTGTTATATCTGCCGTTTTTACTTTCGATTGTAAATGATTATAAATTGCATCAATCGCATTATATTGCTTTAAAAATTGTTTAACCTCATCTTCTGGGAATAACGCTTTGTATTTTCTGAAAACATCTCGTGCCATAATTTCATAAGTAACCCTTGTTTTTTCATTTAGAGAAACTGCATTAATCGCATTTGCGAGTTGTGCAATCTTATCCATCTTTTCCGCTTGAATTAAATCGTTTAAATTATACCCCAACTCTTGAATGTAGTTGACTATTCGCTCTATTGATAATTTTAACTCATCAGCTAATTCTTGCAACTTTTCAAGAGGGCGTTTTGCATCACCTTCATCAGTTGCTCCATCTCCGTTTCCATAAGTATTGTAAGCTTCTTCAAGCTTCTTGTAAACATTACCATAATCAATTATCAATCCACACTCTTTATTATCATCATAAACACGGTTCGCTCGTGCAATTGTCTGCATTAGAGTATGTTGTTTTAAAGGTTTATCCAAATACATCGTCGATACACAAGGTGCATCAAAACCTGTTATCCACATTGCACAAACAATTACCAAACGAAATGGATTATCTTTATCTTTAAATTCTTTATCTAAATCTCGTTCAACCATATTTTTTCTATGTCGTTTAATATCAAGTCCCAACTTCTTAAACTTATCAAGCTCATTTTGTTCGGAACTAACAACAACACAAACTTCTGTCTTTTCAACTAATTCTAATTTATCTTCCAATTTCTTTCGTTCAATTACATCAGAACATTGCGAGATGTGCAATTTTAAATCTGCGATGTATGCAGCCCAATGCTTCATCGTTAAATCAAACATCCTTACTGCGGTCGGTTTGTCGATTGCTATAAACATTCCTTTTCCCTGATATCCTCTATCGTTGAAATGCCAAACTAAATCCTTTGCTATTGCATCAAGTCTCGGTTCAGATGTCAAGATTGGATAATCACGATTAAATGCCGCATTCAATTTTAATTCTTGTGCTTCATCTAAATCTTCATTATCTAAAATTTCTGCGATTTGTGCATCAAGTTCTGGATTTTTAATTTTCAATTTTTCGCCACGATTCATATAAGTTAATTTAACAGTTGCATTATCCGCAATTGCTCGATTAAAATCGTAAACAGATACATATTCGCCGAAAATATTCTTTGTAACTTCATCTTCATCGCCATCGCCTTTAATAATTGGCGTTCCTGTAAAACCTAAAAATGATGCGTTTGGAATAGCATTAAATCTCATATTTCTTGCATATCTTCCACCTTGCGTTCTGTGAGCTTCATCAGATATGACAATAATGTTTTTTCGTTCACTAATCAATGGATATTCGACACCCTGTTCTTTCTCTTCTTTGCTAACAGAAAATTTATGAACTAACGAGAAAATATACTTATGATTTTGAGTCAATAATGTTCGCAAATGGTCTCGACTAGATGCCTTAACTTTATCTTCTGTAACAGCTCCTACTCCAGTAAAAGTTTCGTAAAGTTGTCGTTCTAATTCTTGTCTATCAGAAACGATTAAAAAAGTATATGAGCCGCCCAGTTTACGCAATATCTTTTGACATAAAAACACCATCGAATAACTCTTTCCACTTCCTTGTGTATGCCAAAATACACCCAATCGACCTTCCAAATCTTCTATAGTTTCTATTTTTTCTAATACTTTATTCACTCCAATAAACTGATGATTTTTTGCTATGATTTTATTAATATTTCCACTTGACTCATCAAATAAGATAAAGTTCTCAAATAGATCCATAAATCTGCACGGTTCGCAAACGCCACGCAAAATAGTATCCAATGCAACTTTTCCTGGGTCTTGTTCTCTTATTCGTTTCCATTCGTGAAAAAACTTGTATGCACTTGTGATAGTTCCAACTTTTGCATCAACTCCATTGCTTAAAATAACCATCGCATTTGAATTAAAAAGGTCAGGAATAGTATCTTTATAATCTTTTAAATTATCTTCATAAGCGTTACTCAAATCTTTATGATGTGCTTTTAGCTCGAATAATATTAAAGGAATACCATTTACAAAGCCAACAATATCAGGGCGGCGATTATGTAGTTCGCCTGTTATTTCCAATTGTCGAACTGCAATAAAACTATTATTTTCTGGTGTTTGAAAATCAAATATTTTGAGTCTTTTGGTTATCTTTATATTTTTTGTATTTGTCCAAGTTACCTGCACGCCAGTTTTAAACAAATTATATTTATCTTGATTTATTTGAATTAATGACCTATTTGCATACTTCGCAGATATTTGTGATATGGCATCATCATAAGCAGTATCTGGCAGATTTGGATTTAATTTTTTTAGCGATTTGTGCAAATATTTAGTCAATATAATTTCAGTTTTATCAGCACGCCCTAACAATCCATCTTTCCCAAACGATTCTTCTCCCCATGCGTATTTTATATGCCAGCCAAGTTCTTGAAGAACTTCACGAGTTGATTCTTCTATTAACATATCTTCTGAATATTCTTTACTCATAATTTATTCCTTTTTTTTATCCGCAGATTACGCAGATTATCGCAGATTTTTTATTTTTTTGTCCACGAAAAACACGAAAAGCACGAAAAATTTTATTTGTCAATTCTTATCACATAAAAATAAGATAATTT
>JAOZMT010000349.1 GCA_029934175.1 Victivallales bacterium
TTTTGTATTTCCCCGTCCCTAAATTCTCTATTATTGTTTTTGTATTTTATCCTTTAATTTTGTGTAAAGAGTTTTGCCTCTTTTAAAAATTACATAGGCGATGGCAACATAAACAATAGCAACAATAATTTTAGCTAGAATATATAATGAAGATAATAGATTTAATGAATTATCATTTTCTTCTTCAAAATTATAGTCTTCCTCTATTTCACCTGTTTCAAAGTTATAATTTTTAAAATTATCACCAGTTAATGGAGATAAAGTTATTCCTTTAACATTACTTAAAGATTCAGGATATTTTCCATTTTTTGAACGATATGCTTCTATTTCTAAATTTGCTATACTTTTTCTATAATCAAATAAAGGATGGTCAAAATATTCACCTTCATCATATTCTCTCCAAGAACCTAAATAAAGCAATGACGAGAAATAGAATTTATTACTTGGATATGTATTTATAATATCTTTTGTTATTTTTCCATCAATCATTACATCTAATATTTTTTTTCTCTGCAATGTTAGCTCTAAATATTGAGCATAGTCTCTTTTCATAAGTAATGAACATTTTATAGCTAAAATTTTAGGTATGGGAATAAAAAATGAAAGAGTATTTTCTTCATCAAAAACTTTTTCTACATTTGTAGCAGAAAAATTATTATAAAAATGATGATAAGGTTTTAAAACAATATTTGCATAAAAGACTCCAATAAAGGAAAGTATATAATTTGAGGATAAACCTTGTTTTTCGTCTGATAATATATTCACCTTCTCATCTATAAAAAAGAACTCTGGATAATTTATACTTATTATTTTATTAAAGTCCTTGCTTCTTACAAATTCAAGAAATACATTAACCTGTTCTAATGGGAGATTATTATACATTGATAATTCTATAACTCTTTTTGTTAAGTTATTTAGATAGCAATGACCGAACATAGATGAAAGGGATCCTGTTTCAGTAACTTTCATTATGAATTTTTTATATTCTTCTAATTCTTTATTTAAATCTTTATCATTTTTATGTATTTGATATAAAATTTTATAAGAATAATAATAAGAAGGAACAGCACCTGTATCACATTCAAGAGTTTTTGGATTCACTATTTCATAAGCATAATCCTTATTATACAGTATTTTTTCAGATAGATTAAAGATTGTTTTAGAATCTTTAGTTTTGAAAAATTTACCTAGTTTATCTAATGCTTGTTTACTGTCTATAATTTTTTCTTTTGATGGTTCACCATATAAATTTATAGCATCTTTTAACTTGTCAAAATCCTTTTTATTTTTTAAAATAAGTTTTTTTAGGTCATTGATAATTTTCAGATTTTCATCTGGTAATTTACTTTCAGATAATCTTTTCGTCTTAAATTTATTAATCTGTTCTGTTAAAGATTCAATTTTATAATTATAATAACAATGCAAGCTTGTATATATAATTGTAAATGAAGTTATAATTGTTAGTGAAATTATTAATTGTTTTTTTCTTTTAGTTGTCATTTTAAATTCTCCTTTTTATGATTTTTTGTAAGTTCTTATAATATCGTTTTAACGGCGATTTGCAACATTTCTTTAATTCCTTCTTCTTATCATTTGAATAATTTTATCATTCAAATTTTCAGATTGTAAATTATAGAACATTTTTTTTAATGCCGAATCTATAATTTGATAATCTTCAAGAATACTTCTTTTGCACAAATCGCAATCAATACTTGAATTTTTAAGTTCTTTAATCTTTTTCATCTACTCCCCCTTTTGTTAAAATTTTAGTCTTCGCTACTCTAACCGTTATAAAATTACATTTCTTACGCCAAAGAAATAAAAAATTCATTTTTTTTTGAAAAAAAGGTATAATTGAAAAACTACTGACGAGTTTTTTTCAGCTATCTATTGCGAGTTATACAGATGTTTTTGCTTTTTTTTGGTTTGTTCTTTATTATTTTTCAAAAATTTTGAGAAAAGTTATTGATTTTTTTTAATTATATTGTATATTGAAAGCAATATAAAGTCATAAAACAAAGTCATGGAGGTTTGTAAATGAAAACTATAACAATTAGAAATATAGATGATGAATTAAATCAAGTTTTAAGAAGTAAAATTAAGGATACAGGTCTTAGTTTAAATAGCCTTGTAATTAATTTATTAAAACAAGCAACAGGATTGTCCAAGCAACAATTTTCAAAAAAATATAATGATTTAGATTTTTTAGCAGGAACTTGGGAAAATGAAGAATATCAAGAATTCAATAAAAACATAAATTTTTTTAATGAAATAGATGAGGAAATGTGGAAATGAATAAGATTTTAATAGATACAAATATATATTCTGAATTTAAAAGAAATAACATTAATGTTATAAAAAAGTTACAAGAAGTCAAATATATTGGAGTTTCAACTACAGTTTTAGGAGAAATACATGCAGGTTTTAAATTAGGAAACAGAGTGCAACAAAATATCTTAGAATTGAATATGTTTCTTGACACTCCAAGAGTTCATTTTTTAACTTTAGATGAATATACAGCAGAAATTTATGCGACAATATTTCAATTTCTTAAAAAAAATGGAACTCCAATACCTACAAATGATATATGGATTGCTGCCTCTGCCATTCAGTACGGATTACCTTTATTTACACTAGATAAACATTTCAAAGGAATTGATAAATTACTATTAGCTGTTAGCAGTTAGCAGTTGACAGTGAATCAATGGAGACATGTTCCAAATAAATCCATAATCCCCTTTAGGGAAGAATTAGACAATGCTTTTATCATAAGACAAAGGCATTATCGAATTACCCTCGCTAAAGCGTCGTGAACTAACTCTGCCTAAAGACAGAACTACGAACTTGTTGAAAGACATTGCGAAGTGTGCAAAAGACAATGTCTTAAACGGAGCGCCATCCGTCTCGGTGGCAGGATGTTTAGATACTGGGAAAGATATTTGGTTTTAGGGTTTTAATCCTAAACAAGCAATTTGCAAGACCCAGTATCTGAGCATTGTGCCGGCGAGACGCGCGGCGCTCCGTTAATTGCGATTTGTGCAATAATGATATAAAAATCTTAAAGTTCACAGGCTTTATCATAAAGGTGTCTTGACAATTAAATATCATAAAATCGATTTAAGTATTTAATTTTCACATACAGTCTGAGAGCATAGGATAAATGCTCCTTATTTCATCCACATTTCTTGTGTATAAACAGTTATATTGCATAGTTCGCACATTCTTATAGTATGACCAGTGCCACCTTTTTGTTTGTCTGCACATCGTTTATGTAAAGCTTTACATAATCGAAGTTAAGAACAAGCCCTAAATATTTAAGTTTTTACTAAAAATTAGTTCTAAGTTTTTCAAAGAAGTCTCATCTGTAAATCCAATGATTTAACTTTTCACACAAAAGGCTCGTGTGGTTAGAGGTTACTTATGAA
>JAOZMT010000350.1 GCA_029934175.1 Victivallales bacterium
GCGAAAAACTTCGTCTACTTTGTGGTAAAATGGGGTTTACTGAATATATACAAATTATTATCTATAAATTTTATTTTATGATAAAATAAATTTTGAGATTAGTTATAAAGCTATTCCTTACCACAACATTTTTTAAATTTTTTACCACTATCACAAGGACAAGGATCATTTCTTTGAATTTTTTTATAACCCCTTGCATAAGGAATTTGAATTTCTTCCTCTTCTATGTAATCTTCATATTCACCTGTTGGTTCGTTATCTATTTCTTGGTCAAATTGACCAAATTCTTGGTGCAGTTCCCCTTGTGGCATTTGGTGCATTACTTCTTCAAATGCAGCAAGGCTAGTTGTCGAACGAAACATATTTTTTAGAATTTCTTGATATATTTCACGCATCAAAGATGAAAACATAATAAATGCTTCATTTTTATATTCAATTAAAGGGTTCTTTTGTGCATAAGCTCGTAATCCAATACTTTGTCTTAAATTATCCATTGCATAAAGATGTTCTTGCCATATACGATCTATTGCATCTAGAACAATATGTCGCTCAAGCCAAATTTTACCTTCTTCATCCTCTAATTCTTCTTTTTTTGCATACATCGCATTGACTTTATCAAAAATATCGTTAGAAATCTTATTTATATCAGGATTAGCTCCATCTAGTTCTTTTAAATCCTCAATATCAAATTTAATAGGGAATGTATCTGTTAACCATAAAATCAACCCTTCTTTATCACATGACTTCTTAGCTTCACCTTCTCGTGGAACTAAAGAATCTTTTATTCTAGTTCCTATTTCATTAATAAGAATTTTCATTAGTAAATTTTTTGGTTCATCAGATAAAAGAGCTTCTTTTCTTATTCCATATATGATTTCCCTTTGTTTATTCATAACATCATCATATTCTAGAGTATGTTTACGAACTGCAAAATGTTGTTGTTCAACACGCTTTTGAGCTGTTTCAATTGAACGGTCTAACCATTTACTCTCCAATTCTTCTCCTTCTTCTAAACCACACATTTCCATAATTTTAACAATCTTATCTGAACCAAATAGTCTCATTAAATTATCTTCTAATGCAATATAAAATCTTGTTTCTCCAGGATCTCCTTGACGAGCACAACGACCTCTTAATTGTCGGTCAATTCGTCTCGAATCATGTCTTTCACTACCAAGAACATATAAACCACCTAATTCAACAACATCATTCCCCAACTTAATATCAGTTCCACGCCCAGCCATATTAGTTGCTACAGTAACAGATCCTTTTTGTCCAGCCATAGCTATAATTTCAGATTCTCTTTCATGATTCTTAGCATTTAAAACATTATGTTGGATTTTGCGAGCTTTTAAAAATCTACTAACAACTTCCGAAGAATCAACAGATGCTGTTCCTATTAAAATAGGTTGTCCTTTGTCATAAGCAACTTGAACATCATCTAAAATCGCATTATATTTTTCTCTTTTAGTTTTATAAATAAGATCATTCGAATCTTTCCGTTTATTAGGTCTATTTGTAGGGACAACAATTACATCAAGTTTATAGATTTGTTGAAATTCGTGCGCTTCAGTTTCTGCAGTTCCAGTCATTCCAGATAATTTTTCATATAATCTAAAGTAATTTTGAATAGTAATACTTGCTAAGGTTTGTGTTTCTCTTTCAATCTTAGTATTTTCTTTTGCTTCTAAAGCTTGATGCAAGCCATCGCTAAAACGGCGACCAGCCATTTGACGACCTGTATGTTCATCTACAATAACAACCTTATTGTTAACAACTACATAATGTCTATCTTTTTCATATAAACAATATGCTTTCAATAATTGTGAAAGATTATGTAACCGTTCACTTTTCAAAGAAAAATCATCTTGAAATTTTATTTTTTTCTCATTTTTTTCTTCTTCTGAGAATGAACTATTGTCTATTTCAATCAGTCCAGAAGACAAATCTTCTAAAACAAATGCATCTTGATCATTTGGTGCAAGATAATGTCGACCTTTATCAGTTAAATCTGCATTATGAGTCTTTTCATCCATAGCAAAATATAAATCTGCTTGAACCTCTTGTAATAAGCCTCTATTCTGATCACTTCTAACAAACATTTCTCTTTTTTCTAATTTCTTTAAAATTACACCATCTTCAAGAATTCGAGTTAATTGACGATGTTGTGGCATACCCATTCTAACTTGAACAAGATTTAAAATAGCATCATCAATTTCATCATCTGATGCATCTTCTTTATCAAAAATATCTTTAGCTTTTTTAACTAAATTTGCACATAATTTACTTTGCTCAGCATACATTTGACCAACACCACCTTTTAACGATTCAAATTGATGAGTTGAATTTGCAACAGGGCCAGATATAATTAAAGGAGTTCGTGCTTCATCTATTAAAATACTATCAACCTCATCAATAATCACAAAAAAGTAATCGCGTTGCACAAGTTCATCCTTGTCAGTAGCCATTCCCATATCACGCAAATAATCAAAACCAAATTCACTATTAGTTCCATAAGTGATATCACAATTATATTGCACTTTTCGCAATTGTGGAGGCATGTCATTTTGTAAACAACCTACCGTTAAACCTAAATATTTGTAAACAGTTCCCATCCATTCAGAATCTCGAAGAGCCAAATAATCATTTACTGTAACTAATTGACAATTTTTTCCAGTCAAGGCATTTAAATACAATGGCATAGTTGCAACAAGAGTTTTTCCTTCACCAGTTGCCATTTCAGCAATATTACTTTTATGTAGAGCTATTCCTCCTATAATTTGAACATCATAAGGAACCATTTCCCAAGTTAGCTTATTATCATTTATTATAATTTCTGTTCCGCATAAACGACGACATGCATTTTTTACAGTTGCAAATGCTTCGACCATAATCTCATCGAGTGTTTCACCATCTTGTAGGCGCTTTTTAAATTCTACTGTTTTATTTTTTAATTCTTCATCAGATAACTGTTGATATTCAACTTCTTGTTTGTTGATTAATTCTACAATCGGTGTCATCTTTTTTAAATCTCTAGCAGATTTAGACCCAAAAACTTTTTTTAATATATATGAAATCATTTATCCTATTTTACTCCTAATGTTTTTTAATATTTTATAATAAGTTGTAATATATCCCTTTTTTGCTTATTATCAAGTTTTTGATTTTAAAGTTTATATAAAAAAAATGAAATTCTGCACAATTCGCAAATTAAAGGTTTATGCAATCTTATTAAACCTTTTTACTTGTTTATCATCCTTGTTTAATGATTGTGCCATTTCTTCAATTTTAAAAATATGGCTTAATGAAGTTAAATGATGTTTTATCGTATCCTCTTTAAAAACAGTTGTAATCTTAATTTTGATAATTTAATTATTATATTATTTAATTTTTTTAGACAAGATAACAGGATTTTTAGGATAAAC
>JAOZMT010000025.1 GCA_029934175.1 Victivallales bacterium
GGCGCTACGGTTTTGTGCTTTGCACTATGAATTGATTAAATCGACAGCCTCTAAAAGCGGGACTCTGACAGCTTTAATTTCTAGCCTAAAGTGTAAAGTAGTTTTATGCATAATATGAAACTAGCCTGTTTTTTTTATAAAAAAAATTATTTTATATTGAATTTTTATGTTTTAGTGATATACTACTAATTATAAAATTAAAAATTATTAAAAAAATGAGATTTAAATGTCTTGTATGTGTTTTACGGAGTGTTATTTATGCAAAATGAAAATATTTTAGCCTCTCTTGATATAGGATCCAATTCTGTTATTTTATTAGTAACGAAGGTTTTGATAAATGGTAAAATTGAGGTTGTTGATGAATTTATAGCTACGACAAAGCTTGGAGAAAATTTATCTGTTAATAATAATTTAACTCAGGAAGCTATGGATAGGACTCTTCGAGGAATAAATGAGTTGATTGGTATTTCTGAAAAGTATAAAATTACTAAATTAATAGTATCAGCGACAAGTGCAGTTAGAGAAGCGAATAATAAATCATCTTTCTTACTGCAGTGTAAAAGACAATTCGATTTTTTCCCACAAGTTCTATCAGGAAAAGAAGAAGCTAGATTAGCTTTTAATGGTGCTATTTATGATTTTAAATCTAATAGCACTCCAATTATATTTTTTGATGTAGGAGGAGGTAGTACTGAAATTGTTTATGGATTTAAAGATGATATAGTTGATTCAAAAAGTATCTTAGTTGGTGCAGTAAATATAGCAGAGGCATATTCATTGCAGAAGCCGTTTGTTTATCATTTAAAACAATATCAGATAAATAAAAAAATAAAAGATGACTTAGGTTCTTTTAAGGATGAGATTTTTGAATGGTTAAAAGGACAAACCCCACAGATTTTTATATGTGGAGGAACGGCAACATCTCTTGTCGCAATGATACAGAAAAGTGTTGTTTATGATAGACAAAGTATTCATGGAACAGTTGTTTCTAATGAAGTTTCTTTAGAATATTTAAAGAAGTTAGCTAATTTAAATATTAAAGACAGGATTCAAAAACTTAAAATTGATCCTCAAAGAGCAGGAGTAATGCCTGCTGGACTGTTTATAATAAATTCTTTGCTTAAACAATTAAAACTTAATGAATTTGAGGTGTCTTGTTGTGGACTACGCAGTGGAATTATTTCTCAATACATAGAAAAATCAATTTAAGAAGGGAGTAGTAAAATGGAAACTGATGTAAATATAACAAGTCATACATTGATAAGTAGATTGAAAAATGTTACAGATAATGATGCTTGGACAGAATTTCAAGATTTTTATTGGGGTATTATTACTGGTTGGGCTAAGAGATATGGTTGTTCTCAATCATTGAGTAAAGATGTTTTTCAAGAAACAATGCTTAACTTATTTAAAAATATGCCTGAGTTTGAATTAAGACCAGAAAAGGGACATTTTCGTTCTTATTTAAAGACAATAGTATCACGCAGAGTTCATGATGCATATCGTAGAAATAAAAAATATATATTAAGTGATGATTCGGATTCGGAATTAAATTGGTCAGAGAATATAGAAGATAAGTCTGGAGGTCTAGAATGTGAAGACGATGCTGTTTGGATTAATAATATTTTACAGCAAGCATTAAGGCAAACATATCAAAAGGTGGATGAATTGACTTATAAGTCATTTTGCTTATATGTTTTAGATGGTTTACCTGTGAAAGAAGTAAGTGAAAAATTATCGATTTCTCGCGAAGGAACTATTTATCAACAAAAAAGTAGATTTTTATCAATTTTGAAGAAAGAATTGTGTGAATTATTAGATAATCTGGGAGAAGATAGTATTGATTATAGTTTTATTAATAAGGATTCTGATGCTCTGACAAAAACTTTGGAAGAAATGTTGAAAGACAAATCTGATTTTCGTGAAACAATCATACAAAATCAGCCTCCTATAGATTTAATGGGGCAGATTGAATTTGTTCGAGGAACTTTGAATCTTAATAAGGATTTTAAAGAAAATGGGTTATTATTGTTTCAAACAGATTCACCAGAAGATGGAATTTGGTATTCATTAAATAGAAAACTTTCATTAGGAAGAGGAGATAGTTGTGATCTTGTTTTAAAGGCAGATGGAGTTTCAAATTATCATGCAAGCATTAAGATAGAAAAAGAAACTTATATTATAACAGATGAACAAAGCACTAATGGGGTTTTTATAAATGGTAAAAAAATAGAAACATCTGCTTTTTTATGCAATGGCGATGTTATTCAAATATCTTCTAAGTATTCCTTAATAGTTCATTTAAAATCATAATGAAAAAGCGTATAGCATTAACAATGGGCGATCCATCTGGAATAGGCCCTGAACTTACAGTTAAAGCTGCTAGTTGTGCAGAACTTGCACAAATCGCAGATATTGTTATTTATGGTTCGAAAAATATTCTTTTAAAAGCTGGTGAAAAATTTGCTAAGGGCAAGAATTTAAATATAATCGAAACATCTGATTTGAAATACTCTGATATAAAAATTGGGAAAATATGTTCACAATCTGGAGAAGCAGCTTTAAAAACTGTAGTTCGAGCAACAAAAGATGTAATAAATAAAAAGTGTGATGCTATTGTAACAACACCTATGAATAAGGCATCTGTTAATAAAGCAGGTTTCTCATTTACTGGACATACTGAACTAATTGCAGAACTTTGTAATACAGAAGAATTTGTAATGCAACAATCGTCAGATAATTTAAGAATTGCATTTGTGACAACTCATATTCCATTAAAAAAGGTTGTGCAAGTTATAACTCAAGAAAAAATAATAAAAACTGTTCGACTTTTAGAAGCATCTATTAAAAGAGAAGGAATTAATAATCCTAAAATTGCGATTTGTGCAATAAATCCTCATGGAGGAGAAAATGGATTTATGGGAACCGAAGATGAACTGATAGTAAAACCAGCAATTGCACAACTCGCAAAAGATGGATTTTCTATTCAAGGTCCATTTCCTCCAGATACAGTATTTATTGAAAAAATTAGAACAAAATTTGATGGAATAGTATCTATGTATCATGATCAAGGGCATATACCATTTAAAATGTTGGCTTTTGATACTGGTGTTAATTCTACATTGGGATTACCTATTATAAGAACAAGCGTAGATCATGGAACAGCATTTGATATAGCATGGAAAGGTATTGCTGATACAGGTAGTTTATTTGCTGCAATAAAATTAGCATGTTCCAAAATTTGATAGATTTTTCTTTTTTTAGAAAAAAATACAAAAAAAAGAGTAAAAAAACTTGTTTTATCAATGTTACTGTCATATATTAGAGAGTAAAGAAATTTTTAATTAAAATAAAATAGGAGAATAATAGTGGCTGAAAATAGCGAATTTGTATTGGAGCTATTACAAGAGTTTGGAATGATATCTGAGGAACAAATAGATGTTGCTTGGGAAAAGGTTTCAACTTCTGATGGTAGTATGGATGTTATTGATGCATTAACTGATATGGGCGTTGTAAGTGAAGATGAACTTATGGCTATGTTGGCTCAACAGTATGGAATGGAAACTTTAGACTTGACTGGCTATCAAATTGATGCAGAAGTTGTTGAAGCGGTTCCAGCTGATATAGTGACACAATTCTTTATTGTGCCAGTAATGAAAGATAAATCAGGATTGGTTACTATTGCAATGGTAAACCCATCTGATATGGAAACTCTTGATTCTTTACGATATGCTTTAGGTTGTGATGTTGATGCTGTTATTTCTCCAAGAGAACAAATTCAAAAGCTTATAGACCAACATTATGGAGATTTAGCAGATAATGTAGATAGCTTTTTAGATGGGTTTGATAGTGATTTAGAAGCTCAATTAATTGCTTCAAGTGATGATGATGATGAATCTCAAGCAGATGATGCTCCTATTATTAAATTAGTAACTCTTATTATAGTTGAAGCTTTTAAGTCAAAGGTTAGTGATATTCACATGGAGCCTTTAGAAAAAAGATACCGTGTTAGATATAGGCTTGATGGTGTTTTAAGAGAAGTTGAAGCTCCTCCAAAATACTTGCAAGGGAATATTACAAGTCGTTTGAAAATTATGGCTAAATTGGATATAGCAGAGAAAAGAATTCCACAAGATGGAAGGATTTCTTTGAAAATTCAAGGAAAAGAAATAGACTTGCGTGTTTCTACTATACCAACTACACATGGTGAAAGTATTGTTATGAGGATTTTGGATAAGTCAAGTATTACTATTGAAATTCCACAACTTGGATTTTATCAGGATGATCAAGTTATTATTGATAGAGTTTTAGGTTTGCCAGATGGAATTTTCCTCGTAACTGGACCTACAGGGTCAGGTAAAACTACTTCTTTATATGCATTTTTGAATTCGATTAATACACCTAGTAGAAAAATTATTACAGCTGAAGATCCAATAGAGTATCAGTTAGCAGGTATAAATCAAGTTCAGATACAAACTAAAATTGGTATGACATTTGTTGCTGCGCTTCGTGCAATGTTAAGACAGGCTCCAAATATAATAATGGTTGGAGAAATTCGAGATTTAGAAACTGCAAATATTGCGATTAATGCAGCTTTAACTGGACATTTAGTTTTTAGTACTTTGCATACAAATGATGCTCCTAGTGCGGTAACTCGTCTTATTGATATGGGAGTTCAACCATTTTTAGTTGCCTCGTCTGTGAAAACTATTATGGCTCAACGACTTGTTCGTAGAATTTGTTCTAGTTGTGCAGAACCATATACTCCAGAGCCTGCAGAAATGAAATCTTTAGAAGTAGATGATGAATTTGTCGCAAACTCGACATTGAAAAAAGGTGTTGGTTGTTCAGAATGTGGTAATACTGGTTATAAAGGAAGAATGGGGGTTTATGAACTTTTTGAAATTTCAGAGGATATTCAACATTTAATCTTTGCTAAGGTTCCTGCATCGAAAATTAAAACAGCAGCAAGAGAGGGAGGAATGAGGACATTGCGTGATGATGCTCTTAGAAAGGCCGCATCAGGAGTAACAACTCTTGAGGAAGTTATAAGATTAACAATGTCAGATGAAGAATAATTTGAAAATATTAAGGAGAATAAAATGTTAAATCAAGAAGAAATTGCATTAAAAGATATACTCTTAGCAGAAGAGGTATGCACAGAAGACCAAATTTTAGAGGTCGAAGCTGAACATGAAGAAAGTGGTAAGCCATTTGGAGCATTATTAAAGAATTTTGGGATTATTTCAGAAGAAAACCTTTTAGAGCTTATTGCAACAAATTTAGGAACTGAAGTAATTGATTTGCTTCAGCAAGACATAGAGCAAGATGTTGTTGAAATGATTGATGGAGATGTCGTTCGATCTCATGGAATATTCCCTGTTTATTGGGATGGATATACATTGACCATTGTTGCAAAAAATCCATTGAATTATGAATTACCTGAAGAACTTAGGTTTATTTTAGACAAGGATGTTATTGTAGCAGTTGCAAAGCCAGATCAAATAGATACATTTGTAGAAAAATATTATCCTCAAGATGTAGGTTCAGTTCATGATATGTTAGCAGATATGGATGTTGATTTTACTGACGAAGATGCAGAAGAAGATGGAGGAGAAGAAGCAATAGCAAATGAAACACCTATTATTAAGTTTGTAGATGTTATATTGGCACAAGCAATTAAAGATCAAGCGAGTGATGTTCATTTTGAGCCATTTGAAAAAGAGTTTAAAATTCGTTATAGAATAGATGGTGCATTGTATGAAATGCCAAAACCTCCTCAAAACCTTGCTGTTCCTATTATAAGTCGTGTTAAAATTATGAGTGGATTGAATATTTCAGAAAAGAGAAAACCTCAGGATGGAAGGATTCAGTTAAAAGTTGCAGGAAAACCTATTGACTTGCGTGTTTCTACTTTGCCTACTGCTTATGGAGAGTCGGTTGTGTTAAGGGTTTTGGATAGATCGGTTGTTAACTTGGACTTAGATGTTTTAGGTATAGGGGAAGATATTTTAGATGTGGTTAGAAAAATGGTTCATCTTCCAAATGGTATTTTTATTGTAACCGGTCCTACTGGCTCAGGAAAAACCACGACCCTTTATTCAGCATTAAAAGAAGTTAATACAATTGATGATAAAATTTTAACTGCAGAAGACCCTGTGGAATATGATATTGAAGGTATTATCCAATTGCCTATTAATAGTGCAGTTGGAATGACATTTGCAAAAGCTCTTCGTGCTTTCCTTCGACAAGACCCAGACCGTATAATGTTAGGGGAAATTCGAGATATTGAAACAGCAAGAATGGCGATTCAAGCATCATTAACTGGGCATTTTGTTTTTAGCACGCTACATACAAATGATGCAGCTGGAGCTGTGACAAGGTTAATTGATATGGGGGTTGAACCATTTTTGATAACATCATCTTTAGTTGGAGTTCTAGGTCAACGATTGATTAGAAGGGTTTGTAAAAATTGTCAAGTTGGATTTGTTCCAACTGATGATGACTTGAAATTACTTAATTTAGAACGAAAAGACATAGGAGATAGGGAATTTGTCTATGGAAAAGGCTGTTCTTTATGTAATGAAACAGGTTATAAAGGAAGAAAGTCTATTGTAGAGTTGCTTACTATGGATAATGCATTAAGACAATTGACAACAGAAAAAGCTCCAACTATTGTTATTAAAGAAAAAGCTCGTGAATTAGGAATGAGAACCTTACGAGAAGATGGAGTTCGTTCAATTTTGAATGGTGAAACAACAATGGAAGAAGTTTTAAAATATACTTAATAATATAAATAAGGAGAAGTAAAATGTTAGATATTGCAGATTTATTACAGTTAGTAGTTGATGAAGGAGCGAGTGATTTACATATTGAAGTAGGCACTCCACCAGTTGTTCGGTTAAATGGAGAAATGACTCCTTTAGAGTCAGCCCCTTTAACACCAGAAGAAACCGAAGAAATGGTAAAGGCTATTACTTCTGAAGATAAAATGCAACAAATATATGAAAATGGAACAGTTGATTTTGGTTTTGCATTTAAAGATCAAGCTCGTTTTCGTGTTAGTGCTTTTAAACAAAAAGGTAATTTTGGAACTGTCTTGCGTCAAATACCTAAAACTTTACTATCTTTAAAGAAAATTGGTTTACCTCCTGTTATAAAAGACTTGTTATTTAAACCTCGTGGAATGATATTGGTAACTGGTCCTACAGGTAGTGGGAAAAGTACAACTCTAGCTTCTATGTTGAATGTTATAAATGAAGAGGTTGGACATCATATTATTACAGTTGAAGATCCTATAGAATTTTACCATGAACATAAGAAAAGTATAGTCATTCAAAGAGAGGTAGGGACAGATGTACCTACATTTGCAGATGCTTTGAAGAGAGCATTGAGACAAGATCCTGATGTTATTCTCGTTGGAGAGATGCGTGATTTAGAAACAATGGAAGCTGCTGTTACAGCTGCAGAAACAGGACATTTAGTTTTTGCAACATTGCATACAACAGGAGCTGCAAGAACAGTAGATAGGATTGTTGATGCATTTCCAACAAGTCAGCAAGCACAAATAAGAACTCAAATGGCATCTTCATTAATCGCTGTTGTTTCACAAGTACTTTTACCAAGAATTGATAAACCAGGACGAGTTGCAGCATTTGAAATTATGTTTACAACTCCATCTATTCAAGCTTTGATTCGTGATAATAAAACATTTAGAATTACATCAGATATTCAGACTGGAGGAAAATATGGAATGCAGACTTTGGATGATCATTTGATTCAATTATATCAAGATAAAATAATATCATATAAAGATCTTATAACAAAGTCACAAGATCAAGCAGCAGTTTTAGATAAATTAAGTTAAAATAAATAAAAAGGAGAGTTTTATGCCATTATTTGAGTATAGTGCAATGGATTCTAATGGGAATCCTAAAAAAGGCAAAATGGAAGGTAGTAGTGAAAAGGATGTTGCAGCTAAATTAAAAGCTGATGGTATGTTTCCCACTTCGGTAAAACCAGCTGGTGGTGGAAAAAAGAAAAAAGCATCTGATAAAGCTGGAGCTGTAAAAAAACAAGGAGCAAAGAAAGGAGGATTAGGTTCAATTCAAATAGGACCTCCTCCAAACATTAATCATAAAGAACTTGTTGTGTTAACTAGACAAATGGCTATACTTTTAGATGCAGGATTACCTTTAATTCGTTCTCTAAGAACCTTGGAAAAACAGGCGAAATCTCCAGGTGTTAAAAGGGTTCTTGGTGAATCTGCTGACGCTGTTGAAGGTGGTAGCACTTTCTCAGAAGCTTTGGCTGCACATCCTAAATCATTTGATAAATTATATGTTAATATGGTTAGGGCAGGGGAAGCTGCAGGTGCAATGGAAATTATACTTGACAGACTTGCTTTATTTAAAGAAAAAGCTGCACGAATCGCAGGTAAAGTAAAATCTGCAATGATTTATCCAACTGTTGTTTTGACCATTGCTTTAAGTATTACAGTTGGGTTGATGTTAATTATCGTTCCTAAATTTCAAAAAATATTTGCGGATTTGTTAGGAGATAAACCTTTGCCAGGATTAACACAATTTGTCATTGGAATAAGTGATGCTATGCAACATAATTATATTCAAATAGGATTTGGTTTAGGGTCATTCTTTGTAGGTTATGTTATTTTAAGTAAGTTCGAAAAAGGGAGGTATTTTATAGATTGGGCAAAGTATAATGCCCCATTATTAGGTCCTATTATATCAAAATCTTCAATTGGTAAATTTTCTCGAACCTTGGGAACATTAATGGGCTCTGGTGTTGCTGTTTTAAATGCACTTCAAATTGTAACTGAAACATCTGGTAATGAAGTTGTTGCAAGAGGTATAAGAGCTGTTCATGATGCGGTAAAAGAAGGGGAGGGAATGGCAGTTCCTTTAGCTGCTACGAAAATTTTTCCAGAAATGGTTATAAGTATGATTGAAGTTGGAGAAGAAACTGGTAAATTACCAGAAATGCTTACAAAGGTTGCAGATACTTATGATGAAGAAGTTGATAATGCTGTAGAAGGTTTAACATCAATGATTGAGCCTATTATGATTGTAGGGTTAGCGGTAGTTGTAGGAACAATTGTAATTGCCTTATTTATGCCATTAATTTCTATAGTAGAGAATATGGGTGGATAAGTAAATATAATAAAAAATTATATAAAATTTAAAAACTCTACAGTTTAGAATAACTGTAGAGTTTTTTTTATAAAAAGGAGTTGATTTGAGTTGTTTATTAAAAAAATTTAAAGAATATTATGGAATCGAAGCAACAACAAGTGCTGTTGCCCCAGGAAGGTTGGAAGTTCTAGGAAATCATACCGATTACAATGAAGGGTTGGTTTTAAGTGCTGCAGTTGCACAAAAAACAGAATTTGCACTTGCTCCAGTTAAAGGGAATATATGTAAAATACATGATTTTAGAGATAATTCAACTCATGAATTTGATTTAAATGATATAGATAAACCTAAAGGAAATTGGACAGATTATGTTATCGGTGTAATTGTAGGACTAAAAAAGAAGCAAATAAAAATATCTGCGTTTTATGCAGGAATATTGAGTGATATCCCATTATCAGCTGGGATGAGCAGCTCTGCAGCTCTCGAAGTCTCTACTGCTTTTGCTTTGGCAAAAGAATTTAACATAGAACTTTCTAAGTTAGAATGGGCTAAAATATGCCAAAGTGTAGAATATGATTATTTGGGGCTTAAATGTGGACTTTTAGATCAGTTATCATCAATATATGGGAAAAAAAATAATTTAATATTTAGTGATTTTAGAGAAGAAAAAGTGATGGAAAATATCCCTCTTAATGAAAACTTCGTTTTTGTTGTTGCAAATTCATTGGTAAAACATAATTTAGTTGATTCTGCATATAACCAACGACGGGAAGCTTGTGAAAATGTAGTTAATATAATACAACAAACTGAAAAAATTAAAAGTTTAAGAGATGTTTCTGTTGATATGTTAGAGTTATATAAAGACAAGTTGCCACGATTTGATTATTTGCGAGCTATGCATGTTGTATTAGAAATTCAAAATGTTCGTGATGGTATTTTAGCTTTGAAAAATAATGATATAAATGCTTTTGGGCAATTAATGTATAAATCTCATCAAAGTTCAGTTGAGAATTTTGAAAATAGTTGTGAAGAATTAGATTGTTTAGTTGAATTATCAAAATCAATTCCTGGTTGCATAGGAGCAAGGTTAAGTGGAGGAGGTTTTGGAGGAGTATCTATACATCTTGTCAAAAAAGAAGAAATTGCGACTTATGCAGAAAGACTGCAAATTGCTTATGAATTACAAACTGGTAAGAAAACTGAAATTATAATTTGTGAGATAGGAGATGGAGCTAGTTAGAAAATGCTAGTATTTTTAAATTCGCTATATTTATATGCTTTAATAGGTTTAGCAGTTCCTATTATAATTCATCTTATGAAAAATCAAGTGGCTATTCGTTTGGTTTTTCCTACTATTGATTTTCTAACGAAAGGTAAATTACCTAATGATGGTCGTAGAAAATTGCGTGATATATTGTTACTTATTTTAAGGTTATTAATACTATTATTTTTAATCTTATTTTTAGCAAAACCAGAATATAAAGAAATTCAAAATATACCCAAAAAACAAAATATAAACAATAGAGAAGCTGTTATGATTATTGATTTATCTGCTAGTATGAGTGGATGGAATAGCTTTGAAGTATTGCAACAGGAGGTTATGAACCTTGCTAATAATACAGAAATTGAAAAAATAGGATTATTATCATTTGGAGCTATAGAAAATATTAGAGTTCCTTTGACTACTGATAAAAATAAAGTTGTTCAGGCTCTGAAAAATCTCAAACCAAGTTTATTAGAAAATATATTTAATCCTAATATCATAAAAGAAGCTAATAAATTATTTTCTAAAAAAGCAGTTCACTCAATATATATAATGTCTGATTTCCAATTATCAGATTGGAAAAATATAAATCATAAAATTAATACGACAGCAGATATATTTCTTATAGATACAGCAAAAAATAAAAAAGCAAATATTGCTATTTTAAAGGCAGATAATAAATTACAGACAGATAAACAGCATTTTATTCAAGTATTAATAAAAAACTTTGGCTATGAAAAAGTTGAGACTAGTGTTATTTTAAAAACTTCTGATGACCAATCTATGCAAAAAATTGAAATTCCTGCATTAAGTGAAAAAAGTGTTACAATAGCTATTAATAAGACTCAATCAAAACACGGAGTTATAAATATTGGTGATGATGAATATCAATTAGATAATGAATTTTATATTTGGTTTTCTAATAAGAAAAATAAGAATATTCTTATAGTATCTGATTTTGAAAATATAAATCAGCAAGAATACTTTTTTATAAAAAAAGCATTTGAAGCAATTTCAATGTCTGATAATAAAACTTATTCTACAGATCATAAAGATTATAAAAAATATTTATCCTTGGATTTGAAAAAATATGATGGAATTATTTTTCTAGGGGCAGGTGGATTTATAAATACTGATTTTATAAAAAAAACAAATTATTTTACAGCAGACAGAAATATTATTTTGTTTACTCCTGGAGCCCAGCCACAAAAACTATTTGCTAATTTGAATAAATATAAATATTTGAATTCAATATTTAATAGAGTTAATAAATTTACAAGAAATAAACCTAGTGGAATAAAATGGATAAATCCTCATTCAAATTTAGGAGAATTATACAAAAATAGTTCAGATCCAGATATCTTTTCATTTGATGTTTTTAAATATATAGATATAACAACTCAAATTCCTGATAATATTTTATTGAAATTTGATTCTGAAGCTCCAGCGATTATGCATCAAAATAAATCTAATTCGATTATATATACAAGTATGATGGCATTTTCTAATGAGTGGAGTGAATTACAAATCTCAACAGCATTTATTCCTTTATTAGGTGAAATTTTCTCTAATAAAATAACAAAGCTTAAAAAAGATAAGCATTCTTTAACCATTAGAGAATTATTACAGCAAAATAAAAAAATTGAGATAAAGCCTCAAATTAAAATTTTACAAGGAATTCCAACAGAAATTAATGTTTCAAGAAAAGAATCTATTATAAAAAAACAATCTTTAACTGCTATAAAACAGATGTTTAAAAATAATAAAACCTTAAAAAATGGCAATAATAAAATAAAGAATACAACTCCACTATCAAAATATTGTATTTTATTAGCATTTTTGTTTTTAATCTTAGAAGTTATGTTAGTATTATTTTATGATAAAAAGGCATGTATTGTATAATATATACTGCAAACGGCTGAAAAATAAACTTCCTGAAAGCGCAAACAACAGCTCTTTTTAATTTTATAAATAATTGGTTACTTCTAGTAGCCAAGAATTTATAAAATCAAAAATAGCAATTGTTATCATCTTTCAAAAAGTATATTTTTCAACCGTTCACAGTATAAGAATATG
>JAOZMT010000351.1 GCA_029934175.1 Victivallales bacterium
AATTATTCTGCTAAAAAAAAGGGGTAAAAATGAAATGTTTAAAATGTGATAGTAGTGACGATAAAGTTATTGATTCAAGATCATCTAAAGATGGGCATGGCATAAAAAGACGCAGAGAGTGTCTTGATTGTGGTCATCGCTATTCTACTTATGAAGAAGTTATGAACAATGAAATAAAAGTTGTTAAAAAAGATGGAACTAGAGATGATTTTAAAAGAGAAAAACTTAGAGATGGAATTAATAAAGCATGTTGGAAACGACCTATAAGTCTTGATGATATTGATAAAATAACTAATAAATTAATAAAGTCAATAGAAGATGATTTTGATGGAGAAATCAGCACATCTGAAATTGGAAATAGAGTTATGAGAGCTTTAAAAGAATTAGATGAAGTTGCTTATGTCCGATTCGCTTCTGTTTACCGTCAGTTCAAAGATATAGAGGAATTTATCGAAGAAATTAAGACTTTAGGATTAAAATAATGATAAAAATTGCAGGTGATGCTATTATTGTTCATAACCCTGACGGGTCAAGTGAATTTTTTGATATGGAAACTCTTAAAGTATCATTGTCATCATGTTTAGTTGATGCAGAAATAACGGAACAATGGGTTTTAGATGATATTTCTCTAGCAATAGAGTGCGCTTTATTATCTTCAAAAGAAAGGTCTATATCTTGGGAAAATATCAATAAATTAATTATTAAAACTCTCATCGTTTTAGGTTTTTCTAATATTGCAGAAGTTTTTATGCAACAAAATAATATTATACATCCAACGGCTGAATTGTCAAAGGAATATATTGCATCAATTCTTAAAAAAAATATTTCATTAAGTGAATTAAATCTTGTAAAGGTAACAGATAAAATTATAGACAGTTTATCAATTTTAGATATAAAATTTGCAAAGCAAGAACTCATTTTAGAATTAGGCAAGCATTATAAACAAAATTTTTTCCAAGAAAATAATGCACAAGTCGCAAAAAAGAAATTTTATAAACCAAATAAATCAGTTTTAACTATTAAAAAAGAGAATTTGTTGATAGATATTCCAAAATCTTTACAATATCTAATTGAAAATAATATAATTAAACTTTATGGAGTAAGTGAGTTATTCCCTTCAATACGGATAAAATATGATATATCTAAGATGATAGCATTTCATAAAACTCCATATCCACTTACTGAAATGTTAATTATTCCATTTTTTGATGATATTGCACAAGTCGCAGATATTATCATAAATACAACAAATAAACTCTATAAAACAGATAGTGAACTGCCCGTTTTTATTACAGTAGAAAATGTCAAACACTTTGCAGAGGTTTATTTAAACTCAAATTGGCCTGGAGTTGAAAAAGCGTGTTATGAACTATTTTTAGAACTGATTGCCATTATGAAAAATAATGTTGTTAAATTAGGAATTGAAGAATAAAATATATCATATTTATTTTAGTATATTTGTATTTTTTATAAAATGATATATATTTCACTTTATAAGTTTTTTTAGATAAAAAACTTATTGTATAACAAAAACCAAAAGGAGAATTAAATTATGGAGTATGTTGCACTATTTCATGCAAACCTAAACTATGCGTATCTAATACCAGAATGTTATGAACGCGTAATCCGTTCGTCTTATGAAACTATTATTGATTCATTTGCAAAGTATCCAAATGCAAAATATGTATTTGAAGCATCAGGATATACAATTGAACAGATGGCGAAAATAACACCAGATGTTATAGAAAAATTAAAACTTGCTATTAAAGAAGGTCGTTGTGAATTTATGGGAGCTCCATATTCTCATCCTATTATGGCAAATATTCCAGAAGAAGATGCTTTTTGGTCTTGTGAATTTGCTCAAAGAATTTATGAAAAATATCTTGGAACAAGAGCTGAATCATTTTGGAATCCAGAATGCACTTGGATGCAATATATCCCTAGAGCATTTCAAAAAGCTGGCGTGAAATATTTAAGCTTAGACTTTGAGTCATATATGACTTGTAATGATAAAGATTATGCTGCTATTGAACGAAATTGGACTCGTGATATGAACTGGGGGGGACATTTACCTTGGGCTCCTGTTGATCCAAATAATAAATTCTTACATAGACCTTTTAAAGATATAGTTCCTGGATTAAAAGGTTTTTGTCGTAGTGATAGATTGATTGGAAAATATCTAACATATTTCCGTGGTAATACTACAGTTAAAGAGTATATTGATAATGTGAAAAAATGGTCTGGTGATAAACCTGGAGCTACAATAATTATTGCTGATGATGCAGAATATTGTGGAACTACTGGATATTATTTTATTAAGTATAACTCTGATTATACAAAAACTTTTGTATCTGATCCTACAGCTGGACCTAAATTAGACAAGTTAATCGAAGGTGTTTTAGAAATTGGAGACTTTTGCACATTCAAAGAAGCTTGTGAAAATTATGAGCCTGTAGAAGAGCCATTCTATGTGGAAGATAAATTTGCATGGCACAGAACTTATGCTGATGCATGGGCAAATACTCCAGAAGCTAGAAATTGGGAGCCTATGTTACAAGAAAATAGAAGAGTTTACAAAGAAAAATATCAACCAATTCTTGAATCTGATGAGAATAAAGAAAAATATAAAGATATTACAGAAAAATTTTGGTATCACATGACAAATTCTGCAAATTCTGATGGAAGATGGCCTCCTCCTCCAAGAGTAACTTGTGAATTTAACCGTGACTGGTGTCTAAATGAAATTAAGGAAACAGAGAAAGTCCTTTCTGAAATGGCAGAAATTACAAAAGGAATGTCTTTTCCTGAAGCTCCAGAAATTGAAGTTCCTGGCGAAAAAGATTGGAGATATGGTTTTGAATTTACTCAAAAAGATCCTGCTATTGTTGAAAAACTTAACAGTTATGAAATTCAACATTGTATTTTCTATGCTCACAAAATGGTTGATAGTGATCAGCCTGAAAAAGTTGCTGAAGGAAAAGCTTTACTTATCAAAATTTTTGATGAACTTGATAAGAGAAGTGGCTTGAAATCAATAAGACCTGGCTGCATTGCAGAAACTGGTTATCAAGATTAAATAAATAATTTAAGCCCTAAATATGAAACACATATTTAGGGCTTATTTTTTTGAATAAGTCGCATTAATTGGCGTTGTTCTTAACGCCGTTTAACAATTGTTTTGACAGGATAACAGGAATTTCAAGATGGACAGAATCATTTTGAAAATTTGATATTAAATTTCTTCTTGGTAAGCAGAATAATTAAGAGCAGAATAATTAGGAAGAGTTTTTTTATGAGTCGTAATATTTACTTTCATTGTATATATTCAGTGAACCACATTAAATTATAGTTAACCACAGAGGAAACAAAGTTAAACACTAAGTTTTACAAAGAAAATCTTTGTGTTCTTTGCGAAAA
>JAOZMT010000352.1 GCA_029934175.1 Victivallales bacterium
ATGTTGAAAATGGTCGTTTTGATATGAAATACACTTTGGAAATGTTTCAAAAGTTTATGAAAGAGTTTCATTCAGATAAAGATGAAAAATTTCTTGAAACTCATGGTCGTTTTTTATTACTTGCATTTTTAAAACCAATAGTAAATGGTGCGGGATACTTATTCAAAGAACCTGAATGTAAAAATAATCGTAAAATGGATTTAGTTGTAACATATAAAAAAGAGAGATTTGTTATTGAGTTGAAAATTTGGCGTGGTAGAAAATATTATGATGATGGTGTAGAGCAATTATGTGATTACTTAGATTCTTATTCTCTAAATTCAGGATATTTATTAGTTTTTAACTTTAATAAAAACAAAGATTTTGATATTGTAGAAAAAGAATATAACGGCAAAAAAATAACAGCTATGTTTGTTTAAAAACTAGTCATGGATTCATTGAAACTATCAAGAAAAAAAATGCGAAGTTCGCAAAGAATATAAAAACAGGAAAATATGTTAAAAAATAAAAAAATATTAGTTACGGGAGCAGATGGCTTTATAGGATCTCATTTAACAGAGATGCTTTTGGGGCAAGGAGCAAAAGTTAGAGCATTGTCTCAATATAATTCATTTAATTATTGGGGTTGGCTTGATGATTTAGATGATAATCAAAATTTAGAAATTGTTTGTGGTGATGTGCGAGATCCGCATTATTGTAAAGAAATAACAAAAGATATTGATATAATTTTTCACTTAGCTGCATTAATCGCAATTCCATATTCTTATGTCGCTCCTACAAGTTATGTTGATACAAATATAAATGGAACATTGAATATTTGTCAAGCTGCATTAGAAAATAAAGTTAGTCGTATTATTCATACATCAACAAGTGAAGTTTATGGGACAGCACGATATGTTCCTATTGATGAGAAGCATCCTAAACAAGCTCAGTCTCCGTATAGTGCAAGCAAAATAGGGGCAGATGCTATGGCAATGAGCTTTTATAATGCATTTAAATTGCCTGTTACAATAGCTAGACCTTTCAACACTTACGGACCACGGCAATCGGCAAGAGCTATTATTCCAACTATAATAACACAAATTGCGAATGGTGCAAAAGAGATTAAACTTGGAGATTTGACTCCAACAAGAGATTTTAATTTTGTGAAGGATACATGTCGAGGATTTATTGCACTTGCGAACTCTGCAGAAAGTATAGGTAAAGAAGTAAATATTTCATCTAATTTTGAGATTTCTATGAAAGATACATTAGAGTTAATTAAAAAAATAATGAAGTCAGATGTTGAATTTATAACAGATGAACAAAGGGTTCGTCCTCAAAATTCAGAAGTATTCAGGTTGTGGGGAGAAAATAAATTAATTAAAAAAATAACAGATTTTGAACCGAAATATTCTATTGAAGATGGCTTAAGGGAGACTTGTGATTGGTTTGCACAATCCGCAAATTTAAAAAAATATAAGTCAAATATATATAATGTTTAATTGAAAGAGGAGAAATAAAATGGGATTAATATTTGCAGATTTAGAATTAGTGAATTCATTTGACAAAGAACTTGTGCGTAGGGGAAATATCCAAAAAGAAGATATTAAAGTTGTCAAAGTGAAAGCTCTTGTAGATACTGGTGTATATATGATGTGTATTAATGAACATATAAAAGTGCAACTGGATTTACCTTTTGTCAGAAATGCAGAGGCAAAATTAGCTGATGGGAAAACACAATCTGTTGAAGTAGTTGGTCCTTTAATTGTTAATTTTGCCAATAGAACAACTAGTTGTAATGCAATTGTTATGCCTGGGAATGCAGAAGTCCTGTTAGGTGCGATACCAATGGAAGAGTTAGATGTTGTTTTAAATCCATTAAAGCAAACAATTGAAGTTAATCCTGATTCTCCATATATGGGTAAAACAATAGTTAAATAATGTCAAAAATAGAAAAATTAACAGAATTTGTAAAATCAATTTATGGTAATGATAGGTTTATCCCTTTGCACGAACCATATTTTAATGGGAATGAAAAAAAATATTTAAATGAATGTATTGATTCTACTTATGTATCATCTGTAGGAAAGTTTGTAGATGATTTTGAGGAGAGTATTGCGAAGTATGCAAATGCGAAATATGCAATTGCAACTATGAATGGAACGGCGGCTTTGCATACTGCTTTGATGTTAGCTGGTGTTGGAAATGATGATGAAGTGATAACACAGTCTGTTTCGTTTATTGCAACTTGTAATGCTATAAAATATTGTAATGCAGAACCTGTTTTTATTGATATTGATAAAAAAACATTAGGTCTTAGTGCTAGTGCTTTAATTGATTTTTTAGAAAATGGAATATATCAAGATCTCAATGGATTTAGTTATAATCTAATAACAAAAAAACGAATAAAAGCTTGTGTGCCAATGCATACATTTGGACATCCATGTGAAATTGATAAAATAGTTGATATATGTAAAAAGTATAAAATTTTAGTCATTGAAGATGCTGCAGAAGCATTAGGTAGTTTTTATAAAAATCAACACTGTGGCACTTTTGGCGATATTGGAGTTTTAAGTTTTAATGGTAATAAAACTTTAACAGCTGGTGGTGGTGGTATTATATTAACTGATAATAAAGAATTTGCACAACTCGCAAAACATTTAACCACTACAGCGAAAGTTCCTCATAAGTGGGATTTTAATCATGATATGATAGGTTATAATTATCGAATGCCAAATATTAATGCTGCATTAGCTTGTGCTCAATTAGAACAAATTGATTTTGTCCTTAAAAGTAAGCGAGAAACTGCTATTAAATATAAAAAGTTTTGTAAGGAAAACGATTTGTTTTTTGTAGATGAACCATCAAATGCAAAGTCAAATTTCTGGTTGAATGCTATTGTTTTAAAAAATAAAGTTGAACGAGAAGAATATCTTAAATTGACAAATAGTAACAATGTAATGACTCGACCATTATGGGATTTGATGAGCAATTTGAAAATGTTTGAAAATTGTTATAAAGATGATTTATCAAATTCGATATGGGTGCGTGAAAGAATTGTGAATATTCCAAGTAGTGTAAATCTTAATTCTTAGAAATAATTATAAAATATTGAAAAAATTAAGAAAGAAATAGTAGAGGCTTTAAAACCATTAAACCCAGAAAAAATCATTTTATTCGGGAGTTATGCTTATGGGACTCCTACAGAAGAGAGTGATTTAGATATTTGTGTTGTTGAAAAAGAGTATGATAATAAATGGAATGAAATCGCTAAGATTAGAAAATTATTAAGTTTTATAAAAATAGGTAAAGATATAATTGTTAAAAATAGTGACTATTATAATTCACACAGTGATATTAATTGGATAAATACAGCTTTATATGATGCTAGGCATTTTGGGATTTTACTTTATGAAAAAAGAAAATATTAAAAGT
>JAOZMT010000353.1 GCA_029934175.1 Victivallales bacterium
ATGGTTTACACATACAAAGGAAAAGGCTGGAAAGTATTTAAAATATAATTTATTGAAAACTTGATTTTTTTTAAAAAGGTATTATTATAAAATAAACAATTTATAAGGAGGATATAATGGAAGATTTTTTAGGGGCTGATTTTGAAATAGGTGATGTTGATGATAGTGGGCATATTGCTCAAGAAGATTTTAATTCGTGTGCGATTGCATCACAACGAATGATTCTTGAAGAATATGGCGAATATGTGACGGAAGACGCTTTAACTGATATTGCTCTTGAGAATGATTGGTATAATCCTGACTTTGGAACATCTCCAAATGATGTTGGAAATTTATTAGAGTATTATGACATTGATACACATCACGGCGTTGGCGTAAGTAATATGATGATTGAACTAATAAAAGGCAATAAAGTTATTGTCGGTGTTGATAGTGGAGAATTACACGGTCTCGACCATGTTTTAGAAGATTATATTGAAGGAGAAAGAGCGGATCATGCAATTGTTGTGAAAGGTTTAACTGAAAATGCACAAGGCGAAACGGTTGTTATTATTAATGACCCAGGCTATCCTGATGGTGCTGGAATTGAAGTCCCGTTAGAAAGATTTGAAGATGCTTTTGCTGATGGTGGTTATCACTATATTGCAACTGACAATCCACCAACTGGCTTTGTAAATGGAATAATGGATACAATTGATGAATCGTTAAGTAGTTCTCAAATTAGCAGTTTTGCACGAACCGCAGCTAGAACTATTGCTAGAATGGTATAAATTAAAGGATAAAATTATGACTAAACAAGAAGTAGATAAATTTAAAGATAATATAACAATGTCTTGGGACAGCTTACAAGAAGTTTCAAAAGTAGAAAATCAAGAAGAACTAATTGAAGATGTTCGTGGTGCTGTGCAACAAATGCAAAATGGAACTTTTCGATTAGTTGTAATGGGCGAAATTAAAAAAGGCAAAAGCAGTTTTATCAATGCCTTACTTGGAATTAAAGATATTTTACCTACTGCAAGTGATATTGCTACATCAACTGTTTATCAGATTATGTATGGCGAAAAACAACAAATCCGTGTGTTTTTTAAACAAGACTTTGATACAAATATAATACCTCCGCCTTTAAATATTGCAGAAAATCAAATTGCTGATTATGGCACAGAAGATGGAAATCCTAATAACACTAAAAATGTTGATTATATTGCCGTTGAGTTACCAAATAAATTATTAGAAAGTGGTTTAGTTATAGTCGATACGCCTGGTGTTGGCGGTTTGTTTAAGGCTCATAAAGATATTACTTGGAAATACGCTCCAAATGCTGATGCTATTTTCTTTATACTTGACTCGGTTGAAGCTGTTATTAGCCGTGATGAAATAAAATTTTTAGAGGACTTGACATCTAAAATGACGAAAAGAGTATATTTTGTTCAAACTAAAATAGATATTCCAGGCGAAGAACAATGGATAGCGTGGGAAATGAGAAATAAAGAAATCATCATAGAAAATCTACCTTGGACAGATGATGATATTAAATATTTTCCTGTTAGTTCCACGCTAAAGCAAAAAGGAGATAAAAAGAATAAAGAACGATTTATAAAAGATAGTGGTTTTCCTGCCGTTTTAGAGTTTTTAGAAGATGAACTAATTGCAAGTAAGGATATGATTTTAGCCAAAGAAGTAAGCACTGTTATGCAACGCCACTTCAAAGCTCTTGAACAAGGGGTTTCATCTCGACTTAAAGTTGCACAAATAAATAACAAAGATACGCTAATAAAAATGGAGAATGAATATCGAGAAGTTTTGAAAAAAATGCAACAATGGGAACAAGAAACTTACAAAGAAGAGGTTCAAAACTTTTCTTATAAACTGCAAGATATTCGACAAGATTTGAATGATTCATTGCAAAATGAATTAAATATCAATAGCCCTATTGTTACAAATTTGATAGATAATATAAAACATAATGATGATATTCAAGCAGAAGAATTAAACGATGCTGCTGGAAGAATTCAGAAAGAGGTTATTGATCAAAGCACAGAGATTATAATAAAAATTCAAACTGAATTTAATGAACAAGTTACAAACCTTGTAACAACTACAACAGAAATATTATCTGATTCCCTTGGTAGTGATGAAATAGTTCCTGTTAGTTTGAAAAATGCACATATCGCAAATAGTTTTAATGTGCAAATTCAAAATTCATTAGATATGCAATTTAGTGGTTTTGAAGCAGCTAGAAATTCATTGTATGGAGGAATGGCAGGTTCTATGATGGCTGGCGGTGCTATTGGACTTGCTTCAATAATCTTTCCTCCTTTAGCTGCAGTAACAATGATCGCTTCTATTGGTGGTTTATTATTTGGTAGTTACCAAGGAAATGAGCTTGCTAAAGTAAAACAAAAAGAACAAGCGGTTGCAAAATTACAAAATCAATTGAGCAAAACAATTTCAAAAATTCAACAACAAGGTGTTCAACAATTTAGGAAATTGGCAACTGACAGCGAAAGAAATTCTAAAAGGTTATTTGAAAAAGCTTTAAAAGTTGCAAAGAATAAAATTATAACCCAACAAAAAGACTTGCAGTCTGCACAAAAAGACACAAAAGAAGTTTTAGAAAAGAAAGTTGCGGAAGCAAATGCAATATTAGCTAAAATCAATAAAGCTTCTGGATTGATAAGGAGGGGATAATGGCTTATATAAATTTTAATTCATTAAAAAAAGTCAATAAAGACTTAGGTGTAAAGGTTAAAGAAGAGGATTTTCTAAATACTAAAGAATTTGAAATAAATGAATATTTTATAAAATATCTAAATAGAAATATTGAAGATATTGGAATTGTTGCAAGTGAAGCTGCTATTTGTGAAAGTTTAATCTTTCCTGTTATTAAAGAAGTCGCTTGTGAAAATAATTTGAAAGTCTTTTCTCATATCCCTTTTGATGTAGAAGGTAGTGAGGTTTTAAGAGGAACTCCTGATTATATGATAGGCACTATAGCTGATGATGCAACTTCTATCAAAAATCCTGTTTTATGCTTAGGAGAAGCTAAAAAAGAAGATTTTGCTACTGGTTGGGGACAAGTTGCTGCTGAAATGTATGCGGCAAATGAAGTAAACAAAAAAGATGGTTTTGAATTTCCTGTTTATGGTTTAGTTTCTACTGGTTTGATATGGCGTTTTGGCGTTTTAGAAAATAATTTATTGAAAATTGATACTAAATTTTATTCTGCTAGAGACCTTGAAGAGTTACTTAATACCCTAAACTGGGTTTTTAGTGAATGTCAAAAAAATCTAAATAGCATTCAATAAGGCAATAAAAATAATGGAAAATATAAAACTTGCAATAGACTTTGGTTCTTCTCGAACAAAAGTTGCTTACTTTAACGAAGAAACAA
>JAOZMT010000354.1 GCA_029934175.1 Victivallales bacterium
CCTGTTATCCTGTCAAAATAATAAAAGCATTTACAACTGTTTTTAAAGAAGATACTCTTTAACAGAAATTTGCGATACTTTTGACTATTATGTCAAAAGAGAGTTTTTCTTACAAGAAAAAGAATATAAATTTAATGAATTTTTTAAACAAAATTTAATAGAAGATTTTATTGATGATAAAAATTACACAAGTTAATTTGTTGTTTGTGAAGCTTTAATAAGACCTATTTTAGGAATTCGGAAAAAATAAAATCTTCCAAAAATGCTTCTAGATTTTAATAAACCACTTCTCCGATTATGTAAAGTTTTACATAATCGGTGTTAAGAACAACGCCTTAAAATGCTTAACAAAAACCTTGTTTTTTCTATAAAAAAGTGAAATTAATAAAAAAAAAAGAGTCTTTTTTTGATTTTCTTTTGAAAAATAGTTATTTAGCTATATAGTATAGGCATAAAAGTAAATAAAAAGTAAATAAAAAGTAAATAAATTTGGAGAATATAAAAATGGGAACACCTAAGTTAATTGTATTATCAGAACAATTTAGAGGAAAAAGCTTTGATTTAACAAAAGACCTTCATACAGTTGGTCGTGTTAATGAAAGAGATATTTGTATTAAAGATGCGACTATCAGTTCATATCACTGTGAATTTGAGAAAAATGGCGAATCATATATCCTTAGAGATAAAGGAAGCACTAATGGTTCTAGGGTAAACAATGTTCCTTTAACAACAGAACAAGAATTACATAATAGTGATATTTTACAAATCGGTGGTATTGAAATTTTATATGATTGTGATGATAAATCAGTAACTACTGTAATGAGAACTCAAACTGGTATAGATTTAGATAATACTGATTTCAATGTAAATACAGTTCAAAGAATGGATAATTTCGATTCATTTAAAGGAAACTCTTCTGGTGGAGGGTCTCACAAAATAATGGTTCTTATAGTTGCACTATTGGCTGTTATTGTAATAGGCTTAATTGGTTATGTTGTGTTTACTGTTATCCAAGATGATAAAACAAGTGAAGACTCCAAAACTCCTGCTGTTATATTAAATACCTCTTCTTTTTTGGATTCTTAAATAATGAGTGAAAAACAAAAATCTAAAAACGAACAGGAAACTCAAAACGAAAAGAACCCCAGTAAAAATAAAAAAAAAATAAAAGAAGCTTTACCTAAAAACGAAAAGAAAAATTTTCCTGCTATGTATGTGTGGCTTGCTGTTGCTATCGCTATCTCTTGTTTTTTTATATATGATTTATCAAATGATAAATCTACAGATGAGTGGGATCAAACAAAGTTTATTCAAGAACTTAATAAAGGTGCAGTTAAGTCTGTTAAAATCACTCCTGTAAATTCTCTATTATTTGAAATAAAAGGAACTTATAATAAACCAAAAACTGCAGTTGAAGGAGAACCTCTTTCATTTGAAGAAGCCATCTTTTCTACTAAAATAATAAATTCTGAAGAGCTTAAAAATAAAATAAGTAATTCTACTGCTAGCATAAAACCTTTTAATGATGATAAATGGGTCAAAAATTTAATTATGACAATGCTTCCAATTGTCTTAATTGTGGGACTGTTATATCTTGTTTTTTCTAGACAAATCAAACAAGCTGGGCGTGGAGCAATGGGATTTGGTAAAAGTCGTGCTAGAATGATAATGCCAAATGAACACAACACAACCTTTGATGATATTGCTGGTGCAGAAGAAGCAAAAGAAGAAATTGTTGAAATTGTAGAATATCTTAAAGATCCTATAAAATTTCAATTATTAGGAGCTAAGATACCAAAAGGCGCGTTATTAACAGGACCTCCTGGAACAGGAAAAACTTTATTAGCTAAAGCTGTTGCTGGAGAAGCATCTGTCCCATTTTATTCAATTAGTGGTTCAGACTTTGTTGAAATGTTTGTAGGAGTTGGAGCTAGTAGAGTTAGAGATATGTTTGAGGAAGCTAGAAGAGAAGCGCCTTGTTTGATTTTCATTGATGAGATTGACGCAGTTGGTCGTTCTCGTTTTTCAGGAACAGGTGGAGGACATGATGAGCGAGAGCAAACTTTAAATGCTATGTTAGTAGAAATGGATGGGCTTGAGACAAAAGATGGTGGAGTTATAATACTTGCTGCTACAAATAGACCTGATGTTCTTGATAAAGCTCTGTTGCGTCCTGGAAGATTTGATCGTCAAATTGTATTAGATTTACCAGATATTAAAGGTCGAAAGCAAATTCTTAATGTCCATATTAAAAATATTAAAGTTGATAAAAAGATTGATATTGATAAGATTGCAAAAAGTTCACCTGGATTTAGTGGAGCGGATTTAGCTAGCTTAGTTAATGAGGCTGCCTTATTAGCTGCAAGACAAGATCAAAAATTTGCAAAACAAGCAGATTTTGAAGAGGCGCGTGATAAAGTTAAATGGGGTAGAGAACGCAAAAGTAGAAGAATAACGGATCATGAAAAGAGACTTACTGCATATCATGAAGCTGGTCATACTCTTGTGGCATTGAACTGTAAACATTCAGACCCTATCCATAAAGTAACAATTATTCCTCGAGGGAATGCATTTTTAGGAGCAACGATGCAATTACCACAAGAAGATAAATATACAAAAAGCAGAAATGAATACCTTGACGACTTGGCGGTGTATATGGGTGGAAACATAGCTGAAAACATTGTTATTGGAGATGTTACAAGTGGTGCTTCTAGCGATATAAAACAAGCTACTCGTATTGCTCGTGCAATGGTTTGTGAACTTGGAATGAGTGAAAAAATTGGAATGATTCATTATGCAAGTGGAAGAGCTACTCAGTATGAACAAGAAGATAAGTCATATAGTGAGGCTTTTGCCCACGAACTTGATATGGAAATAAAATCTATTCTTGATAATGCACGAGAGCGTGCAATTAGCATATTAACAGAAAAAAGAAACGATTTAGAAATATTAGCACAAGCTCTACTAGAAAATGAAACGCTTGATGGTAAAGAAATAAATGAGCTATTAAATATTTCACCTGTGCTTTAAAATTTGCGACTTGTGCATTTGGGAATGCAGGCAGTTTTATAGTATTCTTCGTCTATTTTGTGGTAAGATAATTAGTATATATTCAGTGAAGCATATTAAATTATACTTAACCACAGAGGAAACAAAGTTAAACACTAAGTTTCACAAAGAAAACTTTTGTGTTCTTTGCGAAAAACTTCGTTTACTTGGTGGTAAAATGGGGATTACTGAATATATACGATAATTGCGAAGTAATTATTAAATAGACAGTTTTAGATTGCATTTAAAAACTACTTTACACTTTAGGCTAGAAATTTAAAGTGTCGGAGTTCCGCTTTCAAGGGCTGTCGATTTAAGCGTAGCGCCGTCCGTCTCGG
>JAOZMT010000355.1 GCA_029934175.1 Victivallales bacterium
ATTGAGTCAAAAGACTTAATTGAGCAGTCTTTGCGTTCGGTGAACGCAAGATACTTTAGAAATAATTTCTTAAATTGAGTATCTTGTTAGTTTAAAGAAGTAGCCTGCGTTCTCCGAACGCAAAGGCAAGTAAAGAATTGTTAAGAAGTAGTTAAAATAGAAAGAGAAGAAAGTTAAAAAAGTGATTGAGTCAAAAGACTTAATTGAGCAGTCTTTGCGTTCGGTGAACGCAAGATACTAACATCACTTGTTAGTGTGTCTAACTTAGAAAACTTTGTGGTAAAATTGAACTAGCGAACATACATAAATTGTCTTTTAATAATCGTGGTTAAAAAAATTAAAATAAGGAGAAAATAAATGGAACAAAAAGAAACGGTGTTGAAAATACAACAATTTATATTTTCATCTGATCAAACAGATAAACCAGATAACTGGGAATTAGGTAATAAATATTCTGCGAGTTGTGCAGAATTAAATAATCGATTAGAACAATGTAAAAGTCTAATGAGTAAAGGAAAGAATATAGAAGCTGTTAATTTGGCAGAAGAAGAACCTTCTATTTTAGAACTTTTTGATATTTTAAACTTTTCAGAATTGTCTGATTGGAACGATTTTTGTTCACTTTATGATTATCCACAAGCACCTGAACTGCGTAGCGATTTATTGAAATTAATAAAAGGAGCGTATGAAGAAAATTCTATTTTGCAACCGCTTATTAGAAAATATTCTAAATTAGTTCATCGTGGTAGTATTGCAGAACGAATTGCTCTTTTAAGAAAAATATGGTCCCTTGATAATGCTAATCCGCGTTGGAAAAATGATTTAATTGGTTTAGAACAACAACGCTTTGAAGAAATAAAAAAAGATGCACAAGTAGCAATAAAAAATGATGATATTGCATCGTTAAAAAATCTATATTCAGAAATATTATCTTGCGATTGGAATATGGAATTAGAACAAACTGTTGTATCTCGTATTGAAGAAGAAGTCAATAAAAAGCATTTAGAAAATTTAGAACAAAAGTCATTAAAAATATTAACAGAAGTTGGTGATGCGTATTCATTGTTTGATATGAAGGCATTGAAAGTTGGATTAGTTAAATGGAATAATTTATTGAAAGATGAAGCTTTTGTGCCTGATGATTCTGAATTAATGCAAATTAATGAATCTAAAGAATGGGTAGATGAAGAGGAATTAAAACTTTTACAAGAGGAAGAGTATAATCAACAAGTAGATGAGTTTAAATTGGCTTTAGAAAATAAAAAAGATTTAGAGAAAATTAGCAATTTGTATTTTAAATTAAAAGAATCTAATAATGAATTATCAGATATTCTTGAGACTCAATATAAACAAGTTAAAGAAGAATTTGAAACGACAGAGGTTCGTGCATATAAACAAAGAATCATACTTACTGTTGCAGCGTGTTTAATTGTCGCTGGTGGACTTTTTGGTTTTGTGAAATATCGACAAATTCAAAAAGAATATATGCAATGGTGTATCGTTATTGAAGAATCTATAGAAAATAATAGTTTAGATAAAGGTTTGAAATTATTTGATAAATTAGCTGTTGAAAAGAAGGAATTTGTTAATAAGCCCGAAATATTATCTTTAAAATCTAAGTTAAATAAATTATTATCAGAACGAAAAGCACGCCGTGCGAGATATGCAGAATTGATTGCAACTTTGCAGGACTTGCACAAGTCGCAATATCAATCTGATATAAACTGGCAAGAGTTACACGATGAGGCTTTGTCATTAGCTGAAAATCAAGATAATAAAAATACGCTACAGAATTTAAAAATTCAAAAAGATGAGTGGGAAATATCATCTCAAAAACAAAGAGATTTGGCATTTCAAACAAGAAGTAAAGAACAAGAATTACATTTTGAGAAAATTATTAAACTAAATCCTGAAGATAATAGGGTTGATTTTTATAATCAAAAAGAATTGTTTAAAACGAATTTAAGTAAATTAAAAGCTGTGCAAAATATAACTACAGAATTTTATAAAAATTGGACAGAATTATTAGATTCTAAATTGAAAATTTTAGAAGATGAATTAGATATGGCTGATAAAAATATAAAAACAAGAGAATTTGCTTTGAATAAATTGTATCAAGACTTTTATCCGTTTGATATGTATAAAATTAGCCTTGGGAGTTTAATAAAAAAATTAGGAACTGATCCCAAAATTAGTTGGTATAAATTTATTTATGATAATTTTGACTTTTATAAAAGTGTCGGAGATTTACAAGTTTTAGATGCTGAAAAAATTGAGGGAGAGGCTATAAATAAGTATTATGATATTGCAAATAATCATATCAAAAATAATATTTGGCAAGATGAATTAGAGCATTTTTCTAATCAACAAAAAGCTTTTTTAGATGAAACAAAAAAAGATATTAGAAAATTTAAAAGTTTCAGAAATGGTGGTTATGCTGATACTTATAGATTGGCGTATAAAGATAATAGTGATAAACTTCAAACACAATATATTAAGAACTTAGAAAAAGAATTTATAGATGACAATAATTTGATATTTATTTGTAAAATCTTAAAAAAAGTTGATGAAAACGAAACAGAAGCAGATGGAGTTTTATGGCGAAAAAATGGTTTGTGGAGTTTATTTGAGGGAGAACCACGAACAGGTAGTTTATTTAATTCTGATAGAGGGCAAAAGAATAAAGTTTTATCTTGGGAGGATAGAGGGACTCCTACATATTTATACACAAATACAAAACCTGTTTTCTCAAAAGTTAATTTTGTAAATACTCCTATGTTACATATTAATGAAAAATACAGATCTCATTTATATCTTTTAGCAAATAAAGTTATGTCTATTTTAGAAGAAAAAAATAAAATAGAACAAAATTTATTAAATGTGTATTATGAAATAAAAAATAAAAAAATGAATCCTATTTACAAAATTTTATTAATTCAAAATGTTTTAGCCATATTACAAAAATATTCATATTCTTCTAGTAATATTTATCAGGAGCAATTAGATGATGTTGATATTTTTGTTAAATTTAATAAAATCAAGGATATAGATCACATTTTTCATAATAATGAAGATGAATTAAAAATCGAACAATATATTGGAAAATTATCTAATATTAGACCTCAAATTGAAACAAATCTTTTCAGTGAAAAATTCGAGAAATTTTCAATAAGCAGAAAACTTACCTATATTGGAATTGTTACTGATTTAAGTGATAAGTTTTTATTTAGATTTAAAACGGCTGAATATAGAGAAATATGGGTTATGCTACCAAATAAAGATGGCAGTTTTTCTGTTCATAATATTGGTTTTAGAAGAAATAAAGTAAATTCTATAAAGAAACAAAGATTTGGTATAATAAACAGATAGATAATC
>JAOZMT010000356.1 GCA_029934175.1 Victivallales bacterium
TGAAAGCGGAACTCCGACACTTTAAATTTCTAGGCTAAATAAAAAAAAGTTATTGCTCTGTATTCAGAACAATAACTTTATACTTTAATCCGTTTAAACGGAAAGTTTTATTTCCAAGAGAGGTTAGGATCTCTTAAAATATCATCTAGTTTTTCATCAATAATTGCATCTGCATTATTTTCTCTAGTTTCTATTTTTTCTTTAAATTCATTAAGCTTTTTATTATTTTCTTCAAAACTTTTCTTTAAATTATCTAATTTTTCATAAAATTGTGTTTTAAGATCCTCTCTTATTTTTTCTTTTAAAACAATTTGTTCTTCTTTAGTGCTTGATCTATATTTTTCAATCTGTTCTTTAAATACTTTTCTCTCTTCTTTTTTCTTTTGCCTTAATTCAGACACCATTTCTTTTACTGTTTCCTTGAATTTTGCTGGATCTTCTTCTCTTAAGTTTTTTAGTTTTTCTTGCTCTTCTTCTGATAAATTTTCCATAAAATGTTGCTTCATTTTCATTTTTTGTTGTATAGAAAATTGACTATCTCCACGCATTCCTTCTCCGCCACCTCTTGGACCTCGTTCACGCATTCCTTCTCCGCCACCTCTTGGACCTCGTTCACGCATTTCTTGCCCTTGTTCGCCTCTACCTCTTTTTGGTCCTTTACGAAAATTTTCGTTAGCATTTTCATTTGCAGAACACAATGAACATGTTGAAATAAGTGCAACTCCTGCACACATCATTTTGATTGACTTTTTCATTTTAACTTCTCCTTATATTTATTGAATTTTGGGTAATTCCAAAACTAAATTATTATTAATGTTTTCATCTGTTTCTAATGAAATATAGACAGGTTCTATATCATTAGTGATTTCAGTTTTTAATTTCATTAGTCCATTTGTTATTTTATCACAATTCCATGAAGGAATAGACACTTCTTTAGTTGATATTTCTCCATCTAAAATTTCATAAATTGCACGAGTCGCAACTTCATCAAAGGACTGCTCTTGAATAATTTCTGAAGCTGTATTACTATAAATTTCCCCTATTGTGTTTACCTCAATGGATACAGTTTTTTGTGATAGAGGGAAAAAGCACATCCAAAAAGCAAATATTGCACAAGCCGCAGAACTCGAGTAAGAAATTATTTTATAAAATAATTTAGAAATTCTTTTTTGTTTAAGAGATGATTTTGCATATCCCACAATTTTAAAATCTAATTCCGTAGGCACTTTACAGTCTTCAATGTCTGTAGAGTCTTTTAAAATTAACCATTCAGATGCTAAATTACTGCATACTTCGCATTGTTCGATATGACTTTTTATTTCACTAGAAAATTCTAAATCAGTTGATAGAATTTCTTCAGAAATTTTTTCGCAATCAGTTTTCATAATACATCTCCTATATTCATTTTTTTAACAATTTTTTTAAGTGACAACATAGCATATCTCATTCTAGACAATGCTGTATTCACTGAACAATCTAAAATTTTTGAAATTTCATCAAATGATATTCCATCTTGTCTAAGTAATAAAACTTCTTTCTGTTCTTTCGATAGTTGAACTATCGCTTTTTTATAAAAAGACTTTAATTCTTCACCTTCCATCCTTTGACTAGGGCTATTATTTGAATCACTATATTCTTCTTGCTCAAACCCAGACTCTTCCATTGAACAAAATCTTTTATTTTTTCTTATAGCATCAATCATAGAATTGTGTGCTATTCTCATCGCCCAGGCTAAAAATTTTTGTTCTTCTTCATATACGGACAGTTTTTTTATTATTTTCTGCCAAGTATCTTGAAAAATATCATCTATAAAAGCTGCTTGACCTGGTAGCAATTTATTTAAATATGAATAAAGTTGTCGTTTATACCTTGAATATAAAGTATTAAAACAAGTATTATCACCATTTAAATAGCCTTTTATTAGAATAATATCTTCTAGTTCATTTTTATTATTTATGATATTCATTATGCACCTATAACGGTTTTGTGTTGAAAAATATTGTATTGTTTTAAAATTTTTTTGGTTTTTTTTGAAAAAAGTTTTTTATACGGACATCATTTCATAAAAACCAATGATATTATTTGAATTCCAAATGATATTTGAAATAAGAACGCAAAGCAAAAGTGTTTTATTTTCTTTAGTTAAAAAGAATGAACAGCCTAAAGAAAAAATCATTGCAGGCAATGGTAAAAAGAGTTCTAAGAAGCAATAATGAAAGCCCACAAGAGCAGAAAATGGAGCAAAAATCATTGCTGCAACATAGACATCTAATTTAAAAGGAGTATTATGTAAAAGAAATGACAAAGCAGTTCCAATAATTACTCCAATTAAATATAAGCCAATCCAAAATTAATAAATTTTTAAAAACACTTTTTGCGAAGTTTGCATTTTTAATTATTAAAAAAATGTTTCATTAGAAAATCAATTTCTTCTCTAGGAAATTGAACAGATGCTGCATTATGCTCTTGAAAAGCATAAGGTATCACCTTTTTTTCTGACTTGATTTTATTTATAGAAGCATAAACAGTATCTGGTGTGCAACCTGGGTCTTTTAAACCTAAGCCAACTAAGACTGGACATTTTATTTTATCTGCATGATTAATATTATCAATATAACTGACAGTATCTAATATTTTATCTAAATGATGTGGACATCTTGCGATATATGCAGCTAAATTAGCAAAACTGCCAGTTCTATCCATAATGCGTTTTTCAATCCACGAAGCACTTGGGACTAACGCCATTGAAAGACGGACACTTTTATCAAGAGCTGCAATTGTTAATGCAAGACCGCCTCCTTGACTGGCTCCTGCAACTGCAATTTTTGTTGAGTCTATTTCTACTGTTTCTCTTGCTAGCTTCACAGCTAAAAGAGCATCTGTAATCAAATGATAAAAATAGTATTGATTAATATCAAGAACACCTAAATTAATATAATACTGTCCCATACCCTCTGGGAAGCCTGAATTAGAACCAGTTGTTCCACCTTGAAATCTAAAATCAATAGCAATCACAGCAACTCCAATCATTAGCCAATGTGCATACTGTTCAGGATACATTTTGCACCACTGAAAACCATGATAAGCAACTACAACAGGCACTGATTCAGTTTTTGCTTTTTCAGGAAGCATCAAATAAGTTGATACAGGAGTGCCATCTAATCCTTCATAAGTTAATTCTCTAATTTCTGCAGATTTAAATGGATGATCAATAATTTTTGACTTTACATTTAAATTTTTCTCTTCGACTTTCTCCAATGTTTTTTTCCAAAACTCATCAAAATCTACTCTTGCTGTTTTTGGAACATTGATTTGTTCTAATTCTTTTATTTGTTCTTCTAAAAAATTCAT
>JAOZMT010000357.1 GCA_029934175.1 Victivallales bacterium
TTCAGAATCTGCACTGTTCGCAGAACCTTCGCCTTCTTCGTCTCCTTGTTCGCTTGATGAAAATTCTATTATTTTATCATAATAAAATTCAAAATGTTTTTTATTAAATTCATCTGTATGAAAAAAATCTTTAGCAAACGGGAAGTTTAGAGAAGTTTTAAGATATTCTTGAACTGTCATATTGCTTGCTTGATATGATATTTGTGGAATATCTTTTTTTCTTCTATAAGGATGTTTTAAAATAATACGCATAGCCTCAAAAGATAAAACTTCATCTAATTCTTGAGAAGACAATTTATCAATAAAAATAGGATTATATTCGATGTGTCCATTATGAACTTTTATAGTTTTTAAATGCATCGAAGGTTCTACTTTATGTAGCGTCCATACAGCAAAAAATAAAGGTTCAAGAATATACCATTTTTCGACAACTTTGGTAATTTTTTCTTTAGCCAACATTATAGGTCAATACCTTGGATATAATCCGAAATTTCTAACATTAATTCCTCAGACTCACCAAAAACTAAAGCTAAAACTTTTTCATAACTAGGAATTTCCAATTGAGATGCGAAGTGTGCAACTGCCTCTTGAAATTTAGCTTTTTTCAAATGTTTAATATATTTTGTTAAATTTTTAATAAGTATTTTATGTTTCTTTTTATCATATTCGTCATTATTTATAAAAACAATAATTTGTTCATTACCCAAAATATAATCTTGCAATTTTAAACCTTTAAAAAGCTTTGCATTAAACGCAAATAATACATCTTCTGGATTTAGTTTTGATACCTCTTTTATGCTTTTTTTGAAATTTACACTAGCGGTTATTCCAACTATCCCTGCTATTATTTTTACAAAAATATCATTTATGATTTCTACATCTTTAACCAAATTAGATACCCTTTCCCATGCTCGACGGTCTGGTGTTTTCTCAATTCCCATATCTAAAATTTCATCAGCATTTTGAAAATCATTTACAGAGTCCAAAAAGTTCGGATATTGTTGTATGAAATTAATAACCCGTCTATCCAATTTAACTTTATTAGCCCAAACAATCCAGTCTTCATGAGTTGGGGCGAATTCATAAATATTAAATCTTGAGACTAATGCAGGGTCAAGGTCAGTAATTTGATATTGGTCGCCATGATTAATAGCAGAAATTACAATACTTCCTTTTGGTAAACTTTTCCCAGCAAGAGTTCTATTTAAAGTTAAATCCATTACTGATTGAAGAATTTCAGGTCTTGCACGATTTAATTCATCTAAAAATAAAACAACAGGTTCATCGTTTTTTGGCCACCAATATGGCGGTAAAAATTCAGAACGCCCAGTTGCCTCATCTTTCTGCATTAGCCCAATCAAATCTCCTGGATCACTCATTTGCCCCAAGAAAAATGTAATTAATGGCATCTTTTTTTCATCTTTATAAAAGTGTGTTAAAATATTAGATTTCCCAATACCATGACCTCCAGCCAACATTATATTTTGTTCTGCTGGAGAATGTTCCAATACTTTTAACAACTCTTGTGCATCTATCTTTATCATATTTATTACTCCTTATATTTGTTTATGTTTGAACTGAATATTTAATTTATCTGCTTTTAGAATACTTTCAACAAATTCTGGCAAAAGTTCTAAAGCTTTATTAAGATTTTTTTTAGGAATTTTAATAGCTGTGCGACCTTTTGATAACTCTATTTGAACTTTAATAGCATTTTTCATTTCTTCTAATGCATACGCACAATTCATCTCATCTAGAATCTTTTTTATATTAATTAAACCAGCCTTCTTTTTAAGTCCTTTGACCTTATTTTTTTTAATATTATCCGCTTCTAATTGAATTTTTCTTTTTTTATAAATTTCTTTTCCTGCAATATCTAACTCTAAAAACTCGTTAAATAAACCCATCATTGTTTCGGGCAATATTGTTGCCGTTTGAACTTCTATCATTTCATATTCTAAATAATCAATTTTCTTTAAAGTTATTCTATCGCAACAAAGTATGTTTTCAGAATTAAAATAAATAGAAAACTTATAAAATAATTTAGATCTAAAATATTTTTTAAATTCAAAATAAAAAACCTTGTCTTCTTCCTTTTTGTTTGGTGTATATTTTTCAAATCTGTGAGTTTCATGATAATCCTGTTTAAAATGATATTTTACATATTCTTCTTCTGTTTGAGGATCTCCTTGAGGGTAATAATAACTATACCTATCTTTTTTTTTCTCTTTAAAATCTTTTAAATAAGAAATATACCTTTTTTTATAGTCATTTGTTAAATCTTCTAAATTACCATTATAAACCTTTATAGAATCTTTATATGTTGAAGAGAAGTCTAGAATTATTGTTTTTATTATGTCGCAACATTTTACATAATCAGCCTCCACATATTCCAACTTATCTTTTTGTAATTTTTTGAAACTCTTGTCTATGTCTGTTTTACCTAAATAATGAAACATTATGACTCCTTATCATTAATCCAGCTACGATAACTGCCAGTATGTGTTTGTTTATGCTTCACTTCAATTCCTTGTTCATAAAGTTCAACTAATTGATCTATTAAGTCACTTAGTCTTTGTAAAGTGCTTTGAAATTTTTTATAAGTTATTGAAATCTCAACGACTTGAGATTTTGATAACTTTATAGTTAAAATAATCTTTAATCGTTTTTCTTCAAATTTATAAGTCATATCTTTTTCTTTCATAATATCTTTGATTTTAGATATAATTGTTTTACTTTTCAAAGCCTTAACTTTTTCTTGCTTTATTACCTTACCTTTTGCTTCACCTTCAAGTTCTTTTTGTTTTTTCATTAGAGCATCAACAAATTTAATAATCTCATCTTTTGTAGTTTGATACTTGTCAAAGCGAACAATTTTATCTTCAAATTTATCTTTATTATAAATATAACCGTAAACAGGAAACTCAATATTAAGTTCATTGTTTTTGAAAAAAATTACCATATAAAACGATTGTCTTGTATGAGAAGATGTTATTGTTTTTATAAATAAATAATTATCCATAATATCACTATTAAAAATGTTATAATGTTGTAATATATACTCGCCTGAAACATGCGAACAATGTTTACCCTTATCGCCTAAAGAATCTTTCAAAAAACGAAATCTTTCACTCCAATAATCACTGTTCTTTGGACTAAGCCTCTCAATATGTTTTCGTAATTTTAATAAAATCTTTTTCTGTTCTTTGTTAGATTCAACAATATCTTTTTTTGTATCATTAAAACTATCATCTAAAATATCAAAAAAAACTTTTTTATTAATATAACTTTTGTATGTATCATCTCTCCAACCCATCTTACTACTCCTTTTTTTGTTTAATTTATACTTA
>JAOZMT010000358.1 GCA_029934175.1 Victivallales bacterium
TCCTTAAAAGATTAAGGTCGAAAAAGAAGTTGTCGGAGTTCCGCTTTCAAGCGGATAGTAAAGTAAATAGCTTTAGCTATGTTTTGATAACAGACTATCCTTAAACGGTTAAGGTTAGTTTTAAGCACAAAACAGTAAAAATCGCTTTATGTTGCTATCCACTTGAAAGCGGAATTCTGACAGTTTTTTGTTGACTTTTCTAATTAAGAGTGTAAAGTCTTATTGAAACTAGAGAAATATATATAAATAATATTTGCAATAAAATGCAAGAAAACAAAAGGAGAAATTATGAGTTTTTGGAAAAAAGCAAGTTTAATAACCGCAGGAACACTTATTGCAGGTCCACTTGGTGGACTCGCAGCAGGGGCAGGAGCAGTATATTTAGATAATAAAAAAGAGAAAAAGGAAAAAGAAAGAATCAAAGCAAATGCTGAAATTGCAGAACAAGAAAATATTGAAACTATTGAATCTTTAAATTCTTTTGAGAAACTTTTTGAATATGAATTAAAAAATATTGCTGATAATGATGAGCGAATTCAAATATTTATTGCATTGTTCGCAGTTGGTATTGGAACTGCTAATTGTGATGGTGAAATTTCTATAGAAGAACAAAATGATATTAATGATTTTCTAGAGATTCTCAAAGATTTGAATTTATCAAATTTAAATAATGAAACAATTAAAAAATATCTAGACAATCCTCCAATTGCACAAGACGCAGTAAAAGAAATATTGAAACTTAAAAATCCAAATTGGGAACTTTTTATTAAAGCTATATCAATCATTTCAGAGGCTGATGGCATCATAAAAGATGAAGAAATAGCATATTTAAATGAAATAAAAAAACATAAGGAGGCAAAATAATGGATAAATCAATTGTAGAATTTATTTCTGAAAATGGGTTTAATTGGAAAAATGCAAATATCAAAATGGATGACAGATTAGTTGATAATATAGCTTCGTTAAAAAATGAGGTTGTGGCATTTGTAGAAAAAGGTGATTGGTATGAAAAATATAGTTCTGAAGATGGTGTAAAATGGGTCAAGTCTCAAAGTAATGATATTATTACAACTGATCAATCAAATACAACTTTTGTAAAGAGAACAAAAAACAATGAGATTTCTGTATCTAATGATTCTGAAAATTGGCTTTCTGTTAGAATAAAAGATAAATATAAAACTTTTAAACTTTCTGCAAACCAATTTTATTTAAAGGATAATATTTGTTACTATTCTGCATTTTATTATCAAAGATTTCAATTCAAAACAGAAGGTCTTTTGTTTAATTCTAAAACACAGACAGCAAAAAGAATGCTAATTGCAAAATATGACAATAATGATAATATAGAAGTTAATCCTATTTCAACAAATAAAGAATTAGTAGAATCATTTACTCATTTTGTGACCTTTCCAAACAAAACATTTCTTGCTGCAGGAAGAAAAAAAGCCGCTAATTATAAGGATAAAAAAGAATTAATAGTTGCTACTTCTGTAGATATGAAAAATTGGTTGCTTGCAACAAAAGAAAGTGATTTAGAAAATGATTTTTGCTCAGGTATTTTGCAAGTTGAAAATCGTGCATTTTTAACTTATATAGACTGTTCATATATTAGTATTTATGATTCTGTTGAAAAAACTTGGTTACATTTAGATTTTGAAAAAACAATAAAATCAATTTTCTATATTAATAATATTTATTTTGCAATTACCAATAATCAAACTATTATTATTTCTAAAGATGCTAAAACTTGGCAAATGGAAATATCTGTTGATTTTCCTATTTCAAAAATTAAAATGGTAAATGATAAAATTATTGTATTCGGTTTAATTGGTAAAGTAGCTGTTAGTGATGTTATTACTGAATATAAAAAAAGCTTAGAAGTAAATGAAATGAAAAAGAAAGAGACTGCTTTTAAAGACAAACTATCGTTAGAGATGGATAAACTAAATGCTGATGAACAAAATAGTTTTATTAATGGACTATTATCTCTTGGACTTGCAATGGCTAATATTAATCAAGATATAAAAATAGAAGAAAAAGATATTATTTCAAATTGCTTAAGTCAATATATTGATTGTGATTTGATTTATACAGACTCTATAAACAATATTTTAAAAGATGGATTTAAAAACGGATTTAATGAAATATCTAAATTAAGTAATATAAACTGGGATTTTATTAAAGAATTTATCTTTTTAGTTGCACTGGCTGATGGTGAATATGATTTGGATGAAGATTATTTTATAGAAAAAATGTTTGAAACAGAAAAAAATAATTATATCCAAAAAGAACATAATAAAAATGTATCAACAGAGTTAAAGGTGACTCTAAAATATGATGGAAATAAAAAAACTGAATTATATTTAGATGATACTTTTTATCAAACAGGAATGTTAAAAGATATTTTCTTTGATGAGACATTGGAAGATTATATTGAAGAGTTTATTTCTGAATTAATTGATTATGCAAATGATAAAAATATTATATTAAATTTTGAGGGTTCGGAAGATGATTTAGAATTATTAAAAGAAGCAGTTGAAAAATCTGATGAAGAAGAGCTTATAACAATAGTTTAAAAAAGGAATAATATGTATAACTGGCGTAAAATGACCGAAGAACAACAAGATGAGGTTTTAAAATCTCGTCAAGGAAATAAGATTGCTTGGCATTCTCCTCCTAATGGCTATACCAAAACTTGGTATCATATTTCTGCGGCTTGCTTTGAACATAAAAATATAATAGGTTCTAGTGCTGAAAGAATGGTTGATTTTGAAAATAAGTTAAGAATAAAATTATCTTCTGTTTCAGAAAGTATTATTTCTTGGTGTATAATGCCTAATCATTATCATATTTTAATACAAGCAATGAATATTTCAGCATGTAAAAAAGAGTTGGGTAAATTACATGGCTCAACTTCTTTTTTATGGAATAAAGAAGATAATATACAAGGAAGAAAATGTTGGCATAGATGTTTAGCTAAAAAAATAAAATCAGAAGAACATTTATTTGCAACAATAAATTATATTCACAATAACCCTGTAAAACACAAGTATGTATCTAAATGGCAAGATTGGACTTTTTCATCAGCTAAGAATTATTTAGATGATGTTGGATTTGAACATGCTAAAAAAATGTGGTTAGAATATCCTGTTTTAAATATGGGTAATGGTTGGGATGATTACGAATAAAGATAATTTGCGAGTTGTGCAATGTCGGAGAAATAGTTGGTTTGAAGTTGAAAATGACTTTGTAAAATATTTGCGAGTTATGCAAGGTCGGAGTTCCGCTTTTAAGGGGCTGTCGATTTAATCGCAACTCAAGCATCCAAGCAAGAAATACACTTAAT
>JAOZMT010000359.1 GCA_029934175.1 Victivallales bacterium
CCGAATGGGGTCTAACTTGAATAGCCACGGGTTTTAACCCGTGGAAAATCACCCCACATCACAACCCCGAATGGGGTTGAACAATAACATGTTACAGATTATTGTATTAAATCGACAGCCCCTGAAAGCGGAACTCCGACAATTTTAGATTCATTGTCTAAAGTTCTTTTTAAATGCATCTGAAACTAACTATCTTGTTAATCCTGAAAATCCTGTTATCCTATCTAATAAAATTATATATTTGAATGAAGTCAAGAACAAATCATATCATTTTTATCATAAAATGCGATTTGTGCATTTTCGCAACTTAAAGAACCTGCTTGAACTCCTAATCTAAATGCTGATTCTATGTCTTTGCTATTTAAATATTCTGATAATATCACTCCTGATACTGTATCCCCTGCCCCAATTGGATTTATCATCTTTATGCTTGGAGGCTTCGCTTCTATGAAGTCATTACCATTGTATAAGAAAGCACTATTTCCTTGATCTGATATAATTATATTTTCAATTTTGAAAGTATTATATAATTCTAAAATAGCTTCTTTTGCGACTTGTGCAGTTGTTAAATTCAATAATTCATCTTTATTAATTTTTAATATACTTATAGCTCCTGTTTTCAATGTTGCTTCTATTCCTTTCCAAGAATCAACTAATAAAACTTTATTCAATTTTTTTGCACACATCGCAACTTCTTGATAAAATTCTGGAGAAACTCCATCTGGATATGTCCCATTAATTGCAACTGCATCATAATCTTTCATATTGATTTTTATTTTATCAAGTAATAAGTTTTCAGATTTTTTATCGATAAAATTTGAAGGTTCAATAATTTCAGTCATAATTCCGCTATGTTCGCAAAGACAAGTTGTGCAAATTCGAGTATTTTGTTCAACAAATTGATTTTCAGATTGCAAAGTTCTAGCTTTTAACTCTTTTTCAATTTGTATTCCATTTTGTCCACCTAAAAATTGATAAATAGTGCAGTTACTACCCCAAATATTTGCGGCTTGTGCAAAATTTATTCCTTTTCCTGATGCTGTAGTTTCTTGTGAATATGCTCTATTTACTTCACCATAATTGAATTTTTTAAAGCGTAATGTCTTTTGCCAACTAGGATTTAAACCTACTACCAATATTTTTTTCATTATTCTTGATATTTATGAATTTCAATATTTTCTATGATTTCATCTAAAACAGTATCATAATTTTCAATCTTTGCTTCTTCTTCTTCTAATCTATAAATTTTTGATGTCGTTGCAGGTGAAGCTGGTGCAAATACTGTGCAACTGTCAGGAACTTGAAGTTTTGAAATTTCAAATGTTTCTATTTTATATGAAATATCTATTATGTCTAATTTATCCATTCCCAATAAAGGACGCAATATTAGCATATCTGTAGAATTATCAATTACATTCATATTATCAATAGTTTGGCTTGCAACTTGACCGATAGCTTCCCCTGTCAATAATGCTTTTCGCTTTATTTTCAAGGCAACTTTTTCTGATATTCTCATCATAGCTCTACGATATAAAATTGTTCTAAATCTCTCTGAACAATTATCCCTAACCAATTTTTGGAATGGTGCTAAATTACATAAAAATAACTTGCCTCGTCTTTGGTATTGGTTTATAATTTCAACTAAATCAACAACTTTATCTATAGATTCTTGAGGTGTATATGGCGAACTATGGAATGTTATAAAATCTAATGCACAACCTCGTTTCATTGTCATATAAGCTGCTACTGGCGAATCTATTCCACCTGAGATAAGAGATAATACTGGAGAATTACTTCCCGTAGGTAAGCCTCCTGGACCAGATAATTTATCATAATAAACAAAAGCAAATTCATTACGAATTTCACAACCTACAAAAACTTCTGGCTTGTCAAGATTAACAGTTAATTCTTCTTCTGTAAAATTAGAACTTACAGCTTCTGCTAACTCTATTTCTGCTTCTTTAGAAGTTAAAGGAAATGCTTTATTACTTCTACGAACACGAATTGCAAAGCTAACAGAACTCTTATTTTCTAACTTTTCAGAAATAAAAGATTTTGATGTTTCTTTAACAATATCATATATTTTTCCCATTTCAGGCTCAAACATAATCCCTATAGAGTATGATTCTAAACCAAATAATTTAGGCATTTGCTTTTTAACAGTCTCACATTCTTCTTTTGTAAAACAAGATTCATCTTTATGTTTAATCCAGACACGCCCTCTAATGCGAGTTATCCTTAAATCCTGCACATCTCGCAATAAAGACTTCATATTTCTCGTAAAAGATTTTTCAAAAACAGATCGATTATTGCCTTTCAAACCTATCTCGCCATATCGGCAAAGTATTGTATTAAATTCTATCATTTTTTTACTCCCACAAAGTTTTTTAAGATTTTAAGCCCTTTTTCTTGGCTTTTTTCTGGATGAAATTGAGTTGCAAACACATTCCCCTGCCCTATTGCTGCAGCAAAATCTACAATGTAATTACATTTAGCGATGGTAATATTTTCTTTAGGAGAAACAAAATAAGAATGCACAAAATAAAAATAATCATCTTTTATGCCATTCAAAACACCAGTTCCATTTGTTTCAATTGAATTCCACCCTATATGTGGAACTTTAAGTGAACTTTTAGGGAATTGAATAACTGAACCTTTAAAAACAGAAAGTCCTTTCATTCCTTTAGCCTCTTCACTGCTTTCCATTAACATTTGCATTCCTAAACAAATTCCTAAAAAAGGCTTATTTTCATTTATAGCTTCAATAATACTTTTTGTTAATCCAGATGAATGTAAATTTTCCATTCCATCACCAAAACTACCAACTCCTGGTAAAACTATAGAATCTGCCTTTTGGATATCAGACGAACTACTAACAACCTCAACATCTGCACCAACGAATTCTAACGCTTTATGCACACTTCGCAAATTTCCCATATCATAATCGATTAAACCTATCATCATTTCTCCATATTTTATTAACCATAAAGGCTAGTTCATATTATACATAAAACTACTTTACACTTTGTGCAACCCCATTCGGGGTTGATTGTGGTATGTTTTTGTTTCCACGGGTTAAAACCCGTGGCTATTCATGTTTTACCCTATCGGATAATTTTCTAACCCCGGAGGGGTTAAATGTGAATAGCCGTAGGTTTCAACCTACGGATAATATCCAACACGAACCAACCCCGAATGGGGTTGAACAAAAAAGTGTAAAGCAGTTTTGAAACTAGCCAAATAAATAGACATCTTTTTACTTTATTATACTGTGAACGGTTGAAATATATACTTTTTGAAAGATGATAACAATTGCTATTTTTGATTTT
>JAOZMT010000360.1 GCA_029934175.1 Victivallales bacterium
CAAGTATCTCCTATACCTTCAAAACTCATGGACAATACAATATAATCATCAAGTAGAGGAGTTGTTTCTAATAAAGCTATGCTTGTCGTTTTACCAAACTGCCTTGGTCGATTTATTATAAAATATTCACCTTCTTCAATTAAAGCAATCGTTTCTTTTAATTGCGGCGTAGTATCAACCATATAGTGTTTATTAGGCACACATAAACCTGTATCATTAAACTTTTTTCTCATTTTTTTTCTCCTTGTTTTATTCTTCATAGAATATAAAATAACACTATTTGCGAAATATGCAAATTTCTTACGATAAATTATTAATATCCATATCCACACTCAGATTTTCCAAATGCTAAAATAGGAAGAAATATGATTGGAAAAAACATAATTCCAAAAGCAAAACCTATTCCTTTTCCAAATGTTCTTGCTATTCCTATTGGAATTAAAAATAATATAATAATATCAATGATTGGTATAAATAATAAGAAAAACCACCATGCTGGTTTCCCTGCAAGTTTTAGTATTACAATTGTATTATAAATAGGAATTAAAAGTGCCCAACCTGGTAGACCTGCTTTAGAAAGTATTCGCCACATAGAAATAAGCATTAATAATGAAACTCCCAATCCAACAATAAGGACTATCACTCCAATAACCATACCTCCCCCAGCTAATGACTTCCCTATTTCATCCAAATTATAATCAAATTCATTATTTTCATTAACAGTTGGAGCAGTTTTGTTACCTTGTTTTATTATTTTTGGAACAACACCTGTTTTGATTATTGTTCCTTCTTGATCAATATTTATTTTGCCTTTTTCAAATTTAATTTCACTTACCCACAATTTAATTTCAGAATATTTACTATCAAAATTTTTAGCTAAGGATAAATACTTTGCCTCATTATCCTTAGCCTCAAATTGAAAACTTTTATGTGGATAATTATGATTGACTGTTTTTGATTGTGTCTTTCCCGATTTTTCTGTCAATTTATAGCTAACGGAGAAATTAGCAATATCAATATCCATTTCATTAACAACCCAATATTTCAATCTTATTTGTTCTCGTTCTTTGGTATAATATACTCTTCCTGGAGAGACACTTATATATTTTGAATAAGTGCCTTTAAAAAGACTTGGAGCATTAATTCCGGTCTTTTCCCATTTCTCTTGATACGGACCATAAAAAAGACCTGTCTGTTTAGGCATCAAACTTAGTTCTAATTTCTTCTCAGATTTTGCGACTTTTGCAATATTTTTATTATATTTGAAAAAATATTTTATTTCACTTGTAATATTTTTAATATCAATTACACCTAAAAAGCCAGCATTATTTGTTATGCCTATTTTGCCTTTTTTAGAATTAAATGATATTATTTCAACATTTTTATGCGTCCCAAGTTTTGTTTCAATATCAAAAAAAGGAAGTTCTTTGAGGTTTTTAAGTATTTTTTCTCCGCCATCGTATTTTATCAAGAACCAAAATCCACTAGTTTCTAATTTTGCATTCTTACATATAGTTCCATCTTTTAAAGTAACATCAAAACCTTGTTCGATTACTTCTTTATTTTTATTTGAAACTAATTTCTTTTTTTGGCTTTTCCAATCAATGTCAGCAAATGATTTATGACCAAATTCACTTGATTTAATAGTTCCTTTTATGAAAAAATGAGGTGAATTTACTACTGTTCCAGCAAATATACAAAAACGGGATTGTTCTCCATTTTTAAAAACCTTATAAACATTTCCATCATAATATATTAAAAGAGATTTTATTCCCCCAGGATTTGTTCCCTGTGTCGAACAAAAGACATCATGTTTTTTTTCAATATATGCTTGTCCAATAAACTTTATATTGCCCGTTATTTTCAAATAAGAACCTAAACGGCGTTCTAAAGGCTTTTTATGTAAAAATGTTCCATCTAAATCTTCTAGCTTTTTCCAAATAGGAATTAATCCCCCATTTTTTAATTTAATCCAATTAGGGTTTGTTTGAGATATTGACTCTAGAGTATCTTTTATTTTATCATTGATTGATAATTCTGCAATATTTAAGTTTATTTTTAAAGCTTTTCTTGATTCAATTTGTTCAGGAATTGTTTTGACATTTTCTTCTATTTGAGTTTCAGGTTCTAAGTCTATTTGACTTTTAACTTCTATCTCTTGAATTTTAGACTCTGGCTTTTGGTTTATTTTAACTTCTAGCTTAGTTACTTGGACTTTAGGAACTACTTCTGTTTGAACTTTAAGTGATTTTATTTGCTTAATATTAGTTTCATTATTTAATTTTGTCTCGACTTGCGCTTCTTGTAATTTTACAGGTAAATCAATATTTTCAAATTCAATTAAATCTGATGTTTGTTCATTGACTGTTTCTGTTATTTGGATATTATTTTTATTGAAGAGGTTTATAGCATCTTCCAATTTTAAATTTTCAAAAAAAGCCCCTCCCCCCAATAACATTGTTATTCCAAATGTTATTGTAGCTATTATGCTAAGACAAAATCCCCCAGCAAAGAAAGTTATAAGATTTTGAACAATTGATAAAATAAATGCATTCATAGCAGTTTTTTGATAATATTTTTTATAAACAAAAACTTGTGCAATAATATGAATTACAGGGAAAAGTATAAAATATATTCCTAATATCGGCATAAAAATAGAAATTAAAGATAAAAAATTCCCAATCATAGCAAATATTAAAATAATAGAAATTAATATTGGAATGAAAAATGTCCATGCACCTGTTTTTAAACTTGCGGCAATTGATAAACTTGCACTGTTTTCTTTTGGTCCAAGTAATCGTGTTGCTAAAAATAAACTATTAGCAGCAAAGCACACATAAATTATAGAACAGCCTAAAACACACCCAGCAGGAGGTGCTAACATTCCAATAAGAAAACCTAATCCTATGCCAATAGGAACAGAAAAAAGTGCAATCCCTATCAATACTAACATTGACTTAATAAAAGTTGGAGGTTCTATTATTTGTTTCTGTGGTTGATTGAGAGAAATATTATTATCTTCTGCTTTCTTATTTGCAGATTTTTTAATATTTGCAGATATTTTTTGTTTTGCTATAAACAGAAAATTACATTGCAAACAGTCAACCTCAGTTCCAATAATTTCTTGTGCTACATCAAATGAAGCATTACACTCTGGACAATTTATAGTCATACTTTTCCTTTTAGTTTATCTCCCCAATTCAACATTCATAATTAAAAATTCAAAATTACTCAAACCCAAGCCATAAAAATGCCTTCTTCAATTGTTGTTTTAAATTCTTTTGTTTTATTTTTGCTCATAATCAGCATATATCCTTTTTCGA
>JAOZMT010000026.1:0-7837 GCA_029934175.1 Victivallales bacterium
ATTGGATATTCAATTTTTTATATTTAGCTTTCACATACAGGCTGAGAGCATAGCTTGCAACTTATGGATTATTGGATTTTGGATTAATGGAAAGAAATCCCATAATCCAACAATCCTAAAATGGTCTCATAATAAAATCCGTGACTCGTGTGCTTAGAGCCTAATTTTACAAATCAAAATAAATTTATGTGTTATTTGATTATTTTTTCTAACTTAATTCCTCTTGATGCTTTCAAAAAAACTATTGAATTTTTCTTTAGAAGTTTTTTCAACTCTAATCCTGCAAGTTCTGAATCAATAAAATTGTTAATGCTTTGATTGGCTTTTCTCATCATCTTTCCTACTGTGAATATTTGCGATTTAGGCAATTTTTTTTGTAAATAATCTAATATTTCTTTATGATATTCTTCTGATTTTTCTCCTAATTCAAGCATATCTCCTAAAATCATTGTTATATTTTCTCCATTTGAAAATTCTGCAAACCAATCAATTGCAGCTCGCATACTCTCTGGATTTGCATTATATGCATCATTTATCCATTTTATGCCATTAATCGTTTCTATTTTCATTCTCATTCCTGATATTTCAATATTCTTTAAAAATGGAATGATAACATCAATATCAATCCCTAATTCTGCACAAATCGCAATTGCACAGGTCGCATTCAATGCTTGATGTTTCCCTGGTATATGCCATAACGCTTTATGATTATTAACCTTAAATTCACTGGATTCTATATCACTTTTTATATATTCCATTTTCCAATCTGAATGTGAATCTTCGCCAAAAGTTACTATATTTTCATTAGAAATATATTTTTTACAATTCCAAGGTAAAAATAATTTTGCATTTTTGTTTGCATACTTCATAATTGACAATTTTTCTTTTGCTATATTTTCTACTGTTCCAAAATTTTCAATATGTGAATGCCCTATGCTTGATATCATTGCAATATCAGGTTCTGCTATTTTACTTAAAATTTCAATCTCTCCTGGATGATTTGTTCCCATCTCTATAATTGCATACTTGTGTGCTTTTGTTAAGCGTAATAAATTTTGTGGCACTCCAATATGATTATTTGTATTTGCTATAGTTGCACAAATCGCATTTTCTCCAAAAATAGAAGATAATATAGATTTCAAAATGTCTTTAGAACTTGTTTTTCCACAACTTCCTGTAATGCCTATTACTTGAGCTGATAAACTTTTTCTATGTGCATTTGCTAAATTTTGATATGCCTCTAACGAATCCTTTACATATAAAATTGGAACATTATAAATGCCTTTGTGACTTTTATTTGCACAAATCGCAACTGCCCCATTTTTTATAGCTAAGTCTATGAAGTTATGTCCATCAAACTTATCTCCTTCTAACGCTAAAAACATTTTGCCTTTACAATCTTTACGAGAATCTGTTTCAATGCCTTGAACAAAAAGGAATTCTTGAGAATTACTCCATTCACCATCTGCACACTTCGCAGATATTTTTATTTTATTTTGCATAACTTATACGATTAACATACAATCGCCATAACTATAAAACTTATATTCATTATCTATCGCTTTTTGATACGCCTCCATTACAAATTCTTGACCAGCAAAGGCAGATATTAACATCAACAATGTGCTTTTAGGCAGATGAAAATTTGTTAATAAACCATCAGTTATTTTAGGTGTATAAGGAGGATAAATAAAAATATCAGTGCTTCCAGTTTTAGGGTATATAATCCCTTCTGAATCCGAGCATGTCTCAAGAACTCTAACCGCAGTCGTTCCAATCGCAATAACTCTTTTTCCTTTTGTCCGTGTTTCATTAATTAATTCTGCACACTTCGCAGATATTATGAAATCTTCTGAGTGCATTTTATGATCTGTAATAGTATCAACTGAAACAGGTAAAAATGTCCCAGGTCCTACATGCAGAGTTACTTCAGCTGTATTAATTCCTTTTTTTATAAAATCATCTAATATTTCTTTTGTAAAATGCAAACCTGCTGTTGGAGCTGCTACTGCTCCATATTCTTTTGCATACACAGTCTGATACCTATCTTTATCAAAACTTGTATCACTTCTTTTTATATATGGAGGTAACGGGATATGTCCGTGAGTATCTTGAATAGCCAAAACATCTGGCATATTAAATTTTATAATATAAGTTCCATCTAATTTTTTTTCAATAACTTCATAATAATAATATTTTTCACTCAACTCATCAGCTATATTTAATAAATAAACAATAGTTCCGACCTTAACTCGCTTTCCAGGTTTTAGAAAACATTGCCATTGAGAATCAGCTAAAGGACAAATAAGTAAGGCTTCAATTTTAGCCCCTATTCCCTGCCCGTCTTTAGCTTCTTTTCTGCCAAACATTCTAGCGTTTATGACCTTTGTATTATTAAAAACAACACAATCCCCTTCGGCTAAATAATTTGATATATTTGCGAAATACTCTAGTTTTATTTCTTGATTTTCACGGTCTAGAATTAACATTCTCGACGCTCCTCGTTTGTCTGATGGCTTTTGTGCTATCAAACTTTCAGGTAAATTATAATTAAATTCTTCTGTTTTCATATTATTGCTTAGTCCAGTTAGTGTGATTAACTTCTTTTCCTTTAGAATTCCAACGAACTTCAAAGTCAGATTTTATATCTTTAATATCTGACAATCTCTCATTTTCTTGTTTAAATAAAGGAGTCTTTTCTAAAAGCCCTATCACTATTTCATTATAATTCATATCATCTGTAGCAAAGTGAAACGAGCCATTTTTCTTTAAAACTCTATGGATATTTTCTAGGAAACTTGATGTCAATAATCTATTTCCTCTATGTCTATCTTTAGGCCAAGGATCAGGGCATAATATATGAACTCTATCAATTGATAAATCAGGGAAAATATACCCTAATAACGCTTTAGCTTCTACCCTTAAAGGAATAATATTAGATATTTTTTCTCTTTTATTTCTTTTATGCAATTTTCGTATCCGCCCAATCATAACATCAGCTGCAAAAATTTGGCTATTTGGATAACGCTCTGCTAATTGTGTGGAGAAAGAACCTTTTCCACACCCTAGATCTAATTCTACGACATTGGGACTAAGTGAAATATTTAACTCTGATAAAGTTTTATATTCTCCTGTTAATATTTCAATGCCAGCATCCTCTTCTTTTACTTTCATATTATTTTATTCTATTCCTTGCTTTACTATTATTTTCATCTTAACTGTTTTTGGAAAAACTGTTATAGTTACTGGATCTTTTTCAATTTTTACATTCTTTTTTTTAGACTTTTTTTTCTCATAGCTAGCTCCAAGTTGGGCATCTATAATTCCACTTTTTTTGATATTTAACAAATCAACAAATACCGATATATCCTCTCCTAAAAAAGCTTCAGTTTTCTTTCTTAAACCTTTTATTTGTGCTATAACTTCTATATTTTCATTCAGAAATACTGAATCAATATTATCTGGCTGCATAATCTTTATTTTTTCTTTTGGAATATTAAATTCTCTTGTTTCATATTTAGTATATATTTCAACAGATGCATATACTTTATCACTACTTAAGGCTATGTTTTTATTTGTATTAAGTATATTTAACCAAGTTGTAAAACTTTCTATTTTATCCATAGAAATAGGTTCTGTAATAAGTTCATTTACCGCACTTACTTCTTTTTTTGGTCCCGTGATTTTAATAGATTCTGGCTGAATAGATATTTCAGAATCATATTTTGAGTCCAATTGACATTTTTTGTCCAATACATACCGTATATCTATATCTTTTGTGAGAATTTTATCTATATTTATAATAATTTCATTAGGTTCAATTCCAATTATTTGGACTCCAGAAGGTTTCTTTATTATATCAATCTCTCTCAATTTTATACTAATAGGGTCTCCATTTGCATATTGACTTTCTTTTATTATTTTTTTTATAACAAAATCTTTTGATGATAAGGTTGAAATTTTTCCCTTGCTTGCTTTTATTTTCAATGTAACTTTGTCATTTGTATTAACATATAATCCTTTAGGGATTTCAAATTGAACTTGCAATTCATTTATTTCTCCATCAATTCCTAATTTATTATTAACTAGAAACCAAATTAATGATGCAAATAATAAAGCTAAAAATTTTCTAAAAAAATCTTTTCTTATGATTTTAGGGATTAAATTCCATCTAGAAGTTTTATTCTTCATTTTCATCCTCCATTAACTCTATGTTGTTATCTTTACTTTCTGATATATCAGATATAAATGTTTTGATAGACTCAGGTTCTTCCTCTGTAGCTTCTAACTTTTCTATTAATTCGGATAATATTTTATCATAAGAAATATCCTGTTTAAACTCTTTATTAGATGCTATACTTATTTTACCAGTTTCTTCAGATACAATAACCGCAACAGCATCAGTTTCTTCTGTTATACCAATCGCAGCTCTGTGCCTTGTTCCTATCGAACTATTTAAGTTTTTATCATTGGAAAGTGGTAAAATTGCATGAGCCGCAACTATTTTGTTATTTCGGACAATTATAGCACCGTCATGTAAAGGGCTATTTGGGTAAAATATTGATTCTATAATATGTTTATTCAAAGTTGCATCAATGTGAACTGCATCATTGATAATAGACTGTATTCCGATTTTTCCTTCAAAAACAATCAATGCTCCGATTTTATTTTTAGACATATTTGTAAGAGCATGGACTAATTCATTTAAGACCTCTTGTTTTCTTTGTTTTTTACTTGAAAACTGTGCACTCCCACTTCCTAAAAGAGCAAAACCTCTGCGTAATTCTGGTTGAAAAATAACAATAAGAGCAACAACAAGAAACCCCCATAAACTCTCTAATAACCAAGTTATAACTTCTAAAGTCAATAAAGATGAAGTTAATGTTAAAATAGATAAAGATATTATTATTCCAGCTAAAACAAAAAAACCTCTTGTGCCTCTTAAAAAATATAAAATATAATAAATCAGAATTGTTAAAATTCCAATTTCTAAACTAGGTTTCATATATTCAAAAAAGAACTCTGCTTGTTCTTTTATTGTAATTAAATATTCCATTATTTTTTACCTCGAATAGTTTCAAACATAGTCAGAGCTTCATTTACTTCTTTAACATTATGAACTCGTATAATATCTATATTTTGTGTAGCTAACCACATTGCAACTCCTATAGTTCCATTGTTTCTATCATTTGGCTTGTCTTTATTCAAAATTTCTCCTATAAATTTTTTATTTGAATGACCTATTAAAACTCTATATTTCATTTTTTGAAATTTTGCGATTTGTGCAAGTATTTCAATATTTTGAGAAGTATTTTTAGAGAATCCTATACCTGGATCAATGATAATATTATCTCTTTTAACTCCTCTATTAATTGCACAAGTCGCAGATTTATTTAAAGAATTACAAATATCTTCTATTAAATTATCGTATTTTAAATTATTTGCACTTTGCATAGTTTTAGAATTACCACGCATGTGCATAAGAACCAATTCTAAATCATTTTTTGCGACAATATCTGCAATATTTTCATTAAAAGCTAATCCACTAATATCATTAATAATATTTACCCCTGAAAGAGCTGCGGCTTGTGCAACTTCATATTTTTTCGTATCTATACTAATTTTAATTTTTTTATCATTAGCACGAATTCCTTCAATTACAGGAATAACTCTATCAAGTTCCTCTTGTATTGAAACTTCATCAGCTCCAGGTCGGCTAGATTCTCCTCCAATATCAATAATATCTGCTCCATCAAAAACCATTTGCCTTGCATATTCTATAGCTTTTTTAATTGATGTGTGTTTTCCGCCATCGCTAAATGAATCAGGGGTAACATTTAAAATTCCCATTATTTGCATAATTTTCAAGTATCCATAATTTTAATTTTTTTGAACATCACCAATATCTATTTCTGTAGCAACAGATTGACCTAACATTTCTACATTTATATGAACAATATTTTTTCCTTTTCTTCGTTCTACAATACCAGTTAAGCCTATCATTGGTCCAGAAATAACAGTTACACTTGCACCTTCTTTCAGCTCTGGTTTTACTTCAATCTCTTTCTCTTCACTTTGACTTTCCAAAATTTGAATAGCATTTAGTTCCCCAATTAATATTTCTTCATCGCTGTCAGTTAGGTCTATTTGAAATAAAACTTTATGACATAAAACCATAACACTGTAATCATCATCATCTATGCAAGCAAAAGTATATCCAGGAAACATTGGTTTATAATGAGTAGCCGTGCTTCTTTCATATCTCTTAACCGACTTTAACAATGGCAAATACATTACTATTTCATTCCTATCGCACCACTCTAATAGTTTTTTTTCTGAACGAGGTTTAGTTCTGATTGGCTTCCATACTTTATTTTCTACTTTTTCTATTTTTAACATTTTTTATCCACCTCCAAAAGGGACAAATCTAATATCATAACAATATTGATTATTGTAAAATTTATTTATTTTATTAATTAATACTTTTTTCATTGGACCCGATAATTCACGCAACCAAATATTATGTGACACTTCAATGGAAAAAATCCCTTTATTACAGCTTTTTACTTCTGAAACATTTGCGATTTGTGCACCCACAATAGATGACCAATTTTCTTTTAATTTATTAAGTCGTGAAATATCTGGAGATTGCAATTTATTTAGAAAAGCATCAAGACTTTTTTCTAACATATCTTTTTCTGGCAAATATGATAAATCATCATACACATCTTTATATTTTCTATTGTGTGAACGATGAATCCTTCTTATATCTTTTTCACGATTAAATACAGATTTTTCTGCCATAATTATTATTTACCAAAACATTTCATTACATCAAAAGGATATAAAACAACATGTTTAGCGACCTTAAAAGGAGCAGCTATTCCAGAACCTATATTCCCAACTCCTTTTTTAAAGAAACCAAATGGTGCGCCAACTGTTGTTTGTAATGCTCCCACTGGTAACCATAAAACTCCTAATGTATCTTTTACTATATTAAGCCCAGTCTTACCTGTTGTTGCGACAATTTTTGAAGCATAAGGCATTAATTCCTTTGCTACCTGTGCAGATTCAATTCCTGACGCTTTAACTTGATATGAAGAAAAGAATAAAGAGCTTATAATTGCAAAAAATATAAACGACTTTGTATAAATTTTATGTGAGTTATTCATAAAGCCCTGAAGCTAATAATTTATCACAACGCTTTCTAGCTTTCTTTGCTTTTTGATAAAAATTATCATCTTTATACTTTCGATATGTTTTAATAAATACATCATAAAGTTCTATATTTTTATTTATGTCAGCTTTATTTTGTGGGATCTTTACTAAATTCTCTTCTAATTTCTTATAAAATTCTAATAATGGAGACTCTATTTTAGTAACTTTAGGTTTCTCTTTTTTAATAGTTTTCCCCATATTTCCTAATAAATTATCTGTATTTTTTGGATTTAGTTTTGATTCTTTCTTAGAACCACTATTTAAAAACATAACTAATCCTATAAGAATACCTACAAATATAACAACTCCTATTCCATAAAGTGTATATATTTTTTGTCTTTTCTTTTTAACCATTACCATTAATTCTGGCATAGTAACACCTTCAGGAAATGTTTTACTTACATCAATTCCTAAAGTTGTTTTTATCATTTTTTCTTCTTTTGTTAAAGGTCTGTTTTTAGGTTTGTCTCGTTTTGGAGCTGGTCTTGACTTACTTTTCTTTTTGCCTTTTGTAGATGCTTTTTTCTTTTTTGGCTTATCTGACTTAGGACTAATACCATTAGCTCCTACGGCTTTTTTGTCTTTTTTGTCTGATTTGTCTTTTTTGTCTGATTTGTCT
>JAOZMT010000026.1:7937-12174 GCA_029934175.1 Victivallales bacterium
TTTGTCTGATTTGTCTTTTTTGTCTGATTTGTCTTTTTTGTCTGATTTAGGACTAACATCATTAGTCTCTACGGCATCTATATCATCAGTTTCTGCATTTATTTTTTCTGCATCTGCTTTAATCGCTTCTGTCTCTGCTTTAATTTTTTCAGCTTCTGCTTTAACTTTTTTAGCTTCAGCTTTGGCTTTCTCTGCCTCAGCTTTAGCTTTTTTCACTTTTTCATTTTCTGCTTCCGCTTGCTCGGCTTTAGCTTGCTCTGCTTTAGCTTTTTCTGCTTTAGCTTTTTCTGCCTCTGCTTTAGCTTTTGCTTTTTCTGCCTCGGCTTTAGCTTTCTCGGCTTTAGCTTTCTCGGCTTTAGCTTTTTCAATTTCTGCATTTGCTTCTTGTGCAACTGCTTGTTCTGTAGATTTTGAAGTTTTCTTTTTTATTATTGTTCCCTTGGCTTTTGCTTTAATTAATGTCTTTTTCTTAGGAATTGAAGGTTTTGACTTTGACATACTTTCATTGACTTCAACCTTTTTCTTGCCTATTGAAAATTTCTTTCCTTTCTTTTTAGAATCAACAGATTGCTTCGTTTCTTGTGGAGGTATAATTTGAGATGAATGAGCCTCTTGTTCTGAAACATTAGGTCTTTTCCCCAACTGTGGTTTTTCTCTTTCTGCCATTTTAGATACAATTGGAACTTTTGGAATTGTTCCTGAAAGTCCATTAGGTCCAAACATTCCTCCAAATCCAACATCTACTGCTTTGGCTACTTTTATATTTTTATAGTCTTGTATTGCACTTTTTGAAATAGCTATTGTAGGAGTATCATCATCTTCTTCAACTTCTTTTTTTTCACTAGCATTATTATTAACTGGTAGCATAATAGCACCGCATTGTGGGCAATCAAATTCATCCATTGGTTCTTCTAATTCACCTATAACACCACATCCTTGACATTTTAACTCAAACATACCTTTTTCTCCTGTTTTTTACTCTGATTTTTTTATAAATACAGAACATGAAGTTTCATTTATATCACATTCAAAACTTTTATTTTCCAAACTCTTATTTTCTAAAACTAAAGCAAGCGTTTCATTACAAATATAATCTTTAAACTTTTGAATCGCTAAAGAATATTTTTCATCTAAATTATAATAAATCTCAATTCTATCTGTAACTTCAAAATCAACTTCTCTTCTATAATTTTGAATTTTACTAACAAATTCTCTTGCAAATCCTTCATCTTTTAATTCTTCTGTTAAATTAGAATCTAAAGCTATTGTAACGCCACCTTCTGTTGCTGCTGCCATTCCCTCTTTTTCTTCTCGATGAATAACAATATCATCTGCACAAATCGCAAATTTATCATCTGATGGTATACTTATTGTGATTTCATTGCCTTCTAATAAAGATGCAATATCCTCTACAGATAATTTTGCAATCTCACTAGCCGCAAATTTCATATTTTTTCCTAATTTAGGACCTAAAGCTTTAAAATTTGCTTTTGCAGAACGAGTGACTAACTCTTCCTCATCATTATGAAATAAAACCTCTTTAACATTTAATTCTTCTGCTATAATATTAGATGTCTTTTTTAACATTTCTCTTATTTTTTCATCTTGAACAACTATTATCGCTGACTTTAATGGCTGACGAACTTTCAATACATGCTTAGTTCGTAAAAATCTACCTAAAGAAACTGCTGTCATTGTATTTTTCATTTGCTCTTCTAAATACTCATCACGACTTTCAGTATTTGGTTTTGGATAATCACACAAATGAACAGACTCTGCCATATCATCAGTCTTTAAATTCTGATAAATAGTCTCAGTCATAAAAGGTATAAATGGAGCTGCGGTTTGTGCAAAATTAATCAACACATAATAAAGTGTATTATACGCATCTTGTTTATCTCCATCATTTTGACTTTTCCAAAAACGCCTTCTACTACGACGAATATACCAATTTGTTAAATCATCTACAAATTGCTCAAATCTATTCGCAGCTTTCTGAAGGTTATAATTATCCATATTTTCACGAACCTCTTCTATCATTTGTGACATTGATGATAAAATCCAACGGTCTAACGGGCTTTTTAAATCCTTAGGTTCAATATCTCCTTGTGGAACTTCCCATTTATCTACATTTGCATAAGTTACAAAGAAACTATAAGCATTCCACATTGGAATCATTACATTTCGCATTACATCTTTTATTCCATCTTCACTAAATTTTAAATCCTCGCCTCTAACTACTTGCGAGCCTAAAAGGAATAATCGTAATGCGTCTGCTCCATATTGATCCATTACAAGTGATGGATCTGGATAATTCTTCTTGCGTTTTGACATTTTTTGTCCATCTTCTGCAAGAATTAATCCATTTACTACAACATTTTTAAATGAAGGCTTATCAAATAACGCCGCTCCTAATACTACTAAAGTATAGAACCAACCTCTTGTTTGATCTAAGCCTTCTGCTATAAAATTTGCTGGGAAATTTTTTTCAAATCTTTCTTTATTTTCAAATGGATAATGTTGCTGTGCATAAGGCATTGAACCAGATTCAAACCAACAATCAAGAACTTCAGGAACTTTTGTCAATACTCCCTGCCCTGTTGGTGATGGAATTGTTATATCATCTGTATAATGTTTATGTATATCTTCAACTTTCACGCCCGATAATTGCTCTAGTTCTTCAACCGAACCAACACAAATAGCTTCGCCTGTCTCTTTATTTCTCCAAATAGGTAATGGAGTTCCCCAGTAACGATTTCTACTAATTGACCAATCTCTAGCATTTTCTAACCATTTACCAAAACGACCTTCTTTTATATGAGATGGTGTCCAGTTGATTTGTGCATTCGCCGCAAGCATCTTTTCTTTTATCCTTCCAATATCAACAAACCAAGTAGAAATGGCTTTATAAATCAATGGTGAATCATCTCTCCAACAATGTGGATAACTATGACGAATTGTTCCTCTATGAACTAATTTTCCTTCTTCTTTTAACTGACGAATAATATCTTTATCTGCATCTTTTACAAAAATTCCTGCATAATCTTCAATTACTGGTAAAAATTCACAAGATTCATTTATTGGACAAACTTCTGGAATACCATTTTCTTTTCCAACGGTAGCATCTTCTTCTCCAAAACCTGGTGCAATATGAACTACTCCTGTCCCATTTTCGGTTGATACATAATCTGCGGAAACAATCTTAAATGCTCCCTCTTCTGCGAGTTGTGCAAAATATGAAAATAATGGTTGATAAGTCTTTCCTGTTAATTCTGAACCTTTAAATTTTTCTAAAACTTCGGGCAATTCTTCTGGTTTATAATACGCCGATAATCTTTTCTCAGCGATAATAAAAATATCATCGCCATCTTTAACTTTTACATAATCAATATCTGCACCAACCGCAAGAGCCATATTCGATGGCAATGTCCAAGGTGTTGTTGTCCAAGCTAAAATATAACAATCTTCATCATCTAATTTAAATCTAACAGTTATTGCTGGGTCATTGACATCTGCATATCCTTGATTTGCTTCAAAATTAGATAATGGAGTCGCACATCGTGGACAATAAGGAAGTATTTTATAGCCTTCATAAACCAATCCTTTATCCCATAATTGTTTGAAAACCCACCAAATAGATTCCATATAATCAAGATCCATTGTGCGATAGCCATTCTCAAAATCTACCCAACGCCCCATTCTATTAACAACCTTTTCCCATTCCGCTGTATATCTAAGAACAATGCCTCTACAATCTTCATTAAATTTCCCTATTCCGTAGTCCTCAATATCTTTTTTACCTTTAAACTTCAATTCTTGTTCCATTTCATATTCAACAGGCAGTCCATGGCAATCCCAACCAAAAGTTCTATCTACATATTTACCAATCATAGACTGATAACGAGGGATAACATCTTTTATAGTCCCTGCTAATAAATGTCCATAATGTGGCAAGCCTGTTGCAAATGGAGGTCCATCATAAAAAACGAATTCCTCACAATCTTTTCTTTGTTCAAGTGATTTTGCGAAAATACTATTATCTTTCCAATAGTTCAATATTTTAGATTCTGCTTTAGCAAAATTAGGATGGTTATTTACTTCTTCAAACATTATCGAATTCCTTTAGTTAATATAAATTTTAATAGAATTTAAATACTATATATCAATTTAAAGATTATTCAAGTATTTTTATAATTAAGGTTGTAAAAAAATTGATTATTGCCTAAATAAAAAACAG
>JAOZMT010000027.1:0-3801 GCA_029934175.1 Victivallales bacterium
AAGAACACAAAGGTTTTCTTTGTGAAACTTAGTGTTTAACTTTGTTTCCTCTGTTGTTAACTATAATTTAATGTGGTTCACAGAATATATACGAATTTTATAATAAATAAAAGCCGTTACAACTGTTTTAAAGAGGATACATTTTTAACTTAATTGTAACCCAGTTTCTTTTTCTATCGCAGCTACTAATTTTACAAGCCTAACAGGCTTTTCTAAAATAATTCTAATATCTAACTTTGTTAATTTTTTTTGAACGACATCAGATAAATATGCACTCGCTACAATGACATCAATATCCTTTGTTTCTTGATTTTCTCTTAAATGTTCAAGGAATTCTACTCCATTCATATTTGGCATTCTAATATCAAGAATAATTAAGTCAGGGTGCCAAGATCCTGATAATAAAATACCTTTTATCCCATCCTCAGCTTCTTTGAGAGTATAGCCTACAAACTCATCTAAGGCATCTCTGACAAATTCTCTGAAGTTTTCATCATCTTCTATAATTAGAATTTTATACTCAGACTCTTCTTTTTTATCAGTATTTTTTTCTTTTGAAAAGGTCTTTAATTGCTTTGTGGTAAAACGATAATGCCCACCTGGAGTTATCGAACATTCTACAAGTCCTTGTTTGACCCAATTTGTTAAACTTGAACGAGAGACATTCAAGTATTTAGCGGCCGCATTTGATGTTAATAATTTTTCACTCATTTTTTTTTAATTAAAGATTGTTTTTTTGTTGTTTTTTTATTTATATGATGTATATTATTATAGAACTATAAACTACAAATATAAAAATACAAGTCAAAAGAGGTAATATTATGGATGAATTTCAGAAAAATGATGTTTTAGTGAATATAGAAGATATTATGCATTCAGCATATTTACAATATTCATTAAGTGTAAATGTTGGTCGTGCAATCCCAGATGTTAGAGATGGTTTAAAGCCTGGTAATCGTAGAATTCTTTATGCAATGCGTCAACTTGGATTATCAAAATCACACTCATATACAAAAAGTGCAAAGGTTGTTGGAGAGGTAATTGGTAATTATCATCCACATGGTGATTCATCTGTTTATGATACACTTGTTAGGATGGCACAAGATTTTGCAATGAGTATGCCTTTAATTGATGGACAAGGAAACTTTGGTAGTATAGATGGAGATCCTGCAGCTGCATATAGATATACAGAGTGTCGAATGGAAAGAATTGCAGAGGAATTATTATCAGATATTGAAAAGAATACAGTTAATATGATTCCAACATTTGATGAATCAACTTTAGAACCTGAGGTATTGCCTGCAAAGTTCCCACATTTATTAGTAAATGGAACAACTGGAATTGGTGTAGGAATGGCAACTAATATTCCTCCTCATTCTCTTGAAGAAGTTATAAATGGAACAATTTGTTTACTTGACAATCCTAATGTAACTATTGAAGAATTAATGGTTCACATCCCTGGACCCGACTTTCCAACAGGGGCAACTCTTAGGGGAACAAAAGAAATTAAGCGTCTTTATAAAACAGGTCGTGGCATACTTCGCATTCGTTCAAAGGCGGAGATTATTGAAAAGAACGATAAAGAACAAATTATAGTAACAGAAATTCCTTATGCTCAAAACAAAGAAAATCTTGTTAAAAAGATAGCAGATTTAGTTCGTGATAAGAAAATAACAGGAATTACAGCTTTACGAGATGAAACGAGTCGTAGAGCTGGAATTAGAATTGTAATTGATATTTCTAGAAATGCTTTAGCTATGGTAGTTTTAAACCAACTTTACATACATACATCATTAGAAAATTCTTTTGGTTGCACGATGTTAGTTGTTGATAAAAATAAACCTAAGACATTAAATCTTATTCAAATTTTACAGGCATATCTAGACCATAGGTTAGAAGTTATTACAAGAAGAACTCAATTTGAATTAGATAAAGCTGAAGCAAGAGCTCATATTCTTGAAGGATTGTTAATCGCTGTTAAAAACATTGATGAAATTGTAAAAATAATTCGTAAATCAAGAACTAAACAAGAAGCAGCAGAAACTTTAATAGCTCGTTTTGAATTTTCTAAAAAACAAGTTGCTGCAATTCTTGAGATGAGATTACATCAATTGACAGGACTGGCAATTGATACTCTACAAGAAGAATATGATGCTTTATTAGCAAGAATTAATTATCTTAAAGAATTACTTGCTAGTCGTGAACTTCTATTAGGTGTAATTAAGACTGAACTTATTGAAGTTAGAGATAAACACTCTGTGCCACGAAGAACATTAATATCAAATGATGATAGAAATTTATGTATGGCAGACCTTATAGAAAGGCATTCTTGCACTATAACTGTATCTAGCACAGGTTATATAAAACGAGTTAATTCAGAAACTTATTCAACTCAACATAGAGGTGGTAAGGGCAGAAAAGGAATGAAAACAAAAGATGAAGATTTTGTAGAACATCTTTTCAATGCAGATAGTCATGATATTATATTCTTTATTACTGAAAAAGGTTTAATGCATTGGTTATATGTTTGGGAAATCCCAGAAGGTAATGCAAATTCTAAAGGAAAAGCTATTATAAACCTTATTAAAATTGAACCAGGCGAGCAAATCAAAACAATGCTTACAATTAAAGAAGAAGATTTAGAGCGAGATGATTTATATATGGTTATGGCAACTCATAACGGATATGTTAAGAAAACTGGATTAAATGGTTATAAAAATCTTAGAAAGGGTGGACTTAGAGCAATACATATTGGAGACGATGATGATTTGATAGAAGCTGCTATATCTGATGGAAAAAGCGAATTTATGCTTTCAACGGCAAAAGGTCAAGCATGTAGATTCTTTGAAGAAAAAGTGCGTCCTACAGGTAGAACTTCACGAGGTGTTTTAGGTATTAGGTTCAAGCTTGATGATGATTATCTTGTTGGAATGGAAGTTCTTCCTGAGCTTGAAGAAACTGAAGATGATGAGAACGCAACTGGTCCAGAGTTATTAGTTCTTAGTAATAACGGAATAGCTAAGCGAAGTTACATTAGCACATATCGTAGAACTAATCGTGGAGCAAAAGGTGTTAGAACTATGAAACTTGATGAAGGAGCAACTATTGTTAAAGCATTGCAAATTGAGCAAGGCGATGAAATAATGATTACTACTGAGCAAGGACAAATGACAAGAGTTTTAACAGATGAAATAAAAGTTAAAAAAGGTCGTGCGACTAGAGGAGTGAAAATTATGACTCTTGCTAAAAATGATTTAATTACTGGTGTGGCTAAGATAGTTAAGGTTGATAAAGAGGAAAATGAAGAAGGTAATGATACAGATGAAAATCCTGAAATTATCGATGCAGTTGAAGTCGTTGGTGAAAATGTAGAGACTGTTGAAGTTTCTGAAGAACCTACAGAAGAATCTTCAGAATAGAATAAATGAAAAAAACTTTATTTTTTTTAGCAACTATACTCTTAATTAGTGGTTGTGCTACGCCAAATGAAACTATTCAAGTTAAAAATTTGGTGCAAACTACTAAAAGTTGGGATTCTTCTACTTTACCAGCTTATCCAAAAGGGATTCCTGAAATAACTATTTTAAGAATAGTTATTCCAGGAAAAACAAAACTTCCTTTACATAAACATCCTGTTATAAATGCAGGAGTTTTATTGAGCGGAGAATTAGATGTTATAACTGAAAATAATGAAAAACTGCATTTAAAAGCAGGCGACCCAATAGTTGAAGTTGTTGATAAATGGCATTACGGAGAAAATAAAGGTAATGAGCCAGCAGAAATTATAGTTTTTTATGCAGG
>JAOZMT010000027.1:3901-12170 GCA_029934175.1 Victivallales bacterium
AATAAAATAGCCCCTCTAAAATAAAGATATTGTATATGTTATATGATATAATTAAAGCTGAATATATAAAAAAATATATGCTTAAAATAGAATTTGAAAATGGAGATAAAGGAATTGTTGATTTTTCAGAATATTTAGATAAAGGTGGAGTTTTTAAAGATTTTAAAATTTTTTAATATTTTTTAATATTTTTTAATATTTTTTAATATTTTTTAATATCTAAGGATCTTGGAACTATTGTTTGGGGAAAAGAAATTGACATTGCACCTGAAACAATATATGGAAAATTCAAAAAACTAAAATAAACGAGGGGAAATGGAAAAAATAACTTATATAGGGATATTTATAATTGGTTTACTACCAGGAATTATTTTTGTTTTAATATCACTATTATCTTTCTTTCATAAAACGAATGAAAAGATTGAAGGACAAATAATAGGCGGAAATGACTTTCCTACTGTTATATTTTTAACTAAAACCAATTTGAGTTTTTCTCCATCATGGTTTGGAGTATCATTCTTAACATTAGGGATTATTTTTTATATAATTGGAATAATTTCAATGATAGGTAAATAAAAATATGAAAAAAGAAAATATAGGAATAATTAAACCACAAATTTTTAAATTTGGCAATAATGATGCTTTGCAGTTAGATTGTGGAAAAAAACTTGAAAATGTAGAGATTTGCTATGAAACTTATGGTAAATTAAATGATAAAGCTGATAATGCAATTTTAATTCTGCATCCATTATCTGGCGATGCACATGCCGCAGGAATTCGTAACGCAGAGGATGAAAAGTTTGGTTGGTGGAATGAAATGATTGGACCTAATAAAGCATTTGACACGAATAAATATTTTATGGTATCGAGTAATGTTATAGGAGGTTGTAGTGGTTCAACAGGACCTCGTTCAATAAATCTTGAAACTGGAAAATTATACAATACTGACTTTCCTGTTCTTACAATTGGAGATATGGTTCGAGCACAACATAAATTAATGCAACACTTGAAAATTGAAAAATGGCTATCTATCGCTGGTGGTTCAATGGGAGGAATGCAAGTTCTTGAATGGGCTGTTTCATATCCTGAATGTATGGAATCGTCTATTGCAATTGCAACGACATCAAGATTATCTCCACAAGGAATAGCGTTTGATTGGGTTGGAAGACAGGCTATTATGAATGATGAAAATTGGAATAGTGGAGAATATTATAAAAATAGTCCAGAAGGAGGATTATCTGTCGCTAGAATGCTAGCACATATCACATATTTAAGTGAAGAGTCAATGTCTGAAAAATTTGGAAGAAATCTACAAAAAACAGAAGATTATTCTTTTGGATTTGATAAAGATTTTGCAGTTGAAAGTTACTTACAATATCAAGGAAATCGTTTTGTAGAACGCTTTGATGCAAATAGTTATTTGTATATCACAAGAGCTATTGATTACTTTGATTTATCTAGAAGAACAAAAGGTGATTTAGCCAAAGCATTTGAACCCGTAAATTCTCCAATGATGTTAATTTCATTCACAAGCGATTGGTTATTCCCTCCAAGTCATTCACAAGAAATAGTAAAGGCGCTTATAAAAAATGAAGTTGATGTAACATATTGTAATGTAGAATCAAGTTATGGACACGATGCCTTTCTGTTAGAGGTTGATGTCTTAGATAAACTTGTGCGTGGGTTTGTTGATAACCAATACAAGAGTAATTCCAATGAATAATATACAAAATACTTTAAAAAATAGAAAAGATTTGCGACTTATGCTAGATTTAATTCCTGATGGAGTTAAAGTCTTAGACTTAGGGTGTGGCGATGGTTCTTTTCTTAAAATGTTGAAGAATACAAAAAATGTAAAACCCATTGGTGTTGAAAATTCACAAAATGCAATAATAGATTGTATTCAAAATGGTATCCCTGTCATTAATTGTGATTTAAATAATGGATTAAAAGAATTTCCTGATAAAAGTTTTGATATTGTTTTATTAGGAAGGACTTTACAAGCAATTCATAGACCTGATGATATTTTAAAAGAAATGCTTAGAGTTGGAGATACTGTAGTTGTAAGTATTATTAATATAGGATATTATAAATCAAGATTTCAATTATTATTTAATGGTAAAATGCCAGAGACAAAAACTATACCATATAAATGGTATAATACTCCTAATATTCATCTTTCAACTATTAACGACTTTAAGTTTTTATGTAAATCAAGTAATATTAAAATAATTAAAGAAATATATACTAATAATTCAATTACAGCAAAATTATTGCCTAATTTATTTGCTGAAACGGCAGTCTTTGTTATTAAAAATGATAACAAATAAAATAGATCATTCCAATACTGAATTAGACCTTGTCTTAGATTTAGTTCATAATGTTTATGGATATAACTTTAAAGAATACAATCGTAAGAGTGTAAAAAGAAGAATTGAAAACTTAGTAATAAAAAAACAATTAAACCATATTTCAGATTTAATTCCAATGATACTTTACAAGGATGAATTTATCAACGATTTTTTAGAAGCAATATCGGTTACTGTAACAGAAATGTTTAGAGATGCATTTGTTTTTAGATATTTCCGAAAAGAAGTTATTCATAAACTAAAAATCTTCCCCCAATTAAATATATGGATTGCGGGATGTGCAACTGGAGAAGAGGCTTATACTGTAGCTATTCTTCTAAAAGAAGAAGGTTTACTGCACAAGTCGCAAATATATGCAACTGATTTTAATAATAACTCTTTAAAGATTGCAAAAGCTGGACGGTATTCTATTGACAATATAAAAAAAGCAAGTAAAAATTATCAAAACTCAGGTGGTAAAGTATCATTTATGGATTATTGTAAAGTAGAACAAAATTTAGCAATTATGAATAATGATTTAAAAGATAAAATATTATTTTCTAATCATAACTTGACTGAAGATTACATCTTTGCTACTATGAATGTTGTTTTATGTAGAAATGTCTTAATTTATTTTAATAAAAACTTGAAAAATCAAGTATTAGAGCTATTTTATAAATCGCTTGATTCTAAATGTTTTTTAGTCTTAGGTGATAAAGAATCTATTAGATTTTCAGGTATAGAAAATAAGTTTTCAACTATATCTGAATCTGCAAAAATATATCAAAAGGAATAATAAATGCAAGAAAATATAGGCAAACCTAATCTATTAATTGTAGATGATAATGAAAAGAACTTATATTCATTTAAGCGAACACTTAGAGAATTAGATATAAATATTGATACAGTTCTTTCTGGTGAAGAGGCTTTACATTCTATAATTAATAAAGAATACTTTATGATTTTGCTAGATGTGCAAATGCCTGGTATGGATGGATACGAAACTGCAAAAATTATCAAAAGTGATAAAGCATTCATTGACACTGCTATTGTTTTTATCACAGCAATTAATAAAAATGATGATAATGTTGATAAGGGATATGATTCTGGTGGTGTTGATTATTTATTTAAACCTATCTCTCCTAATCTGTTAATAAATAAAGTCAGCGTTTTCTTGAAATTGTATCTTCAAAAAAAAGAACTTCTTGAAAAATCAAATGAATTATTAAAGACAAATGAACATTTATCAATTGCAAAAAGCAAAGCCGAAGCAGCAAATATTGCAAAAACAGAATTTCTAGCAAACATAACACATGAATTAAGAACCCCTTTGAATGCTATTATTGGTTTTAGTGATGTATTAATGAAGATGGAGTTGGAGAAAAATATAAAAGAACCAATTTGGTTTATAGAGAATGCTGGACATAATCTTTTAAAGCTTATAAATGATATTTTAGATTATTCAAAAGTATCATCTAATGGTTTAATTTTAGAACATACCCCGTTTGAAATAAGACCAGAACTACTTCCAATAATTCATCCTCATAAATTAGAGTCTGAAAAAACTGGAGTTCAAATAAACCTTGAAATAAAAGATAATGTTCCAGATATACTTCAAGGAGACTTTCATAGAATAAAACAAATATTAAATAATTTACTTTCTAATGCTGTCAAATTCACTCATGAAGGGCAAATAAAACTATTAGTCGAAAATTTAGGAAATGAAAATAATATATCGCATATAAAAATATCAATTTCTGATTCTGGTATTGGTATTCCTAAGGATAAACAAGATGAATTATTTTCATCTTTTACGCAAGTTGATGCATCTATTACTCGCAAATATGGAGGAACAGGCTTAGGGCTTCCTATTTGTAAGAAATTGGTCAAATTATTTAATGGAGAAATTGGAGTGTCATCAGAAGAAAGCAAAGGTTCATTATTTTGGTTTACTTTAAAGTTAGAAAAAATTGATTTGGATAGTATTTTTAATGAATAATTGCATAAGTCGCAAAGTCATTTGATAAGTTTGTAGTTCTTGCTTTTAGCAAGAGTTTGTCTAGGGGAGAATTTGAAAACGCCTTAGTCGAACGATATTGCGAAGTATGCAACTTGTTTGTAGTTCTTGCTTTAGCAAGAGTTTGTCCATAATCCCCTTTAGGGGAGGACTTGAAAACGCCTTAGTCAAACGATATTGCGAACTGTGCATAAATTGGGAATGTTCTTAACTTCGTTTAAACGGTGTTAGGAACAACGCCCATAAATAAAAGGAGAATGTAAAATGTTAAAAAAAATAATAATTTTAATGGTAGTTATTGCAATAAATGCGATATATGCAGAAAATAAGAAAATCTTATGGGTTGATTCATACAATAATGATTATGAATGGAGTATAAAAATAGAAGAAGGAATTGATTCTATTCTCAATTCAACTAATATTGAAGTTAAAAAATTTCGTATGGATACAAAAAAGAAAAAATCAGAAGAATTAAAAATAGAAATGGGAAACAAAGTTCTTGAAGTTTTTAAAGAATTCAAACCAGACTTAGTTATTGCTAGTGATGATAATGCACAAAAGTATTTTGTTGTTCCATATTTAAAAAACACTGATACTCCAGTTGTTTTTTGCGGAGTAAATTGGGATGCAACTCCCTATGGCTATCCTACTAAAAATATTACAGGAATGATTGAGGTAGAATTTGTTGAAAGTTTAAAGCAACAACTTATAAAATATGCTAAAGGTAAAAAATGTGGTGTTTTAAGTGACAATACTTTAACTGGAGATAAATTATATAAAGCATATAATGAAAAATTTTTCAATCAAAAATTAACAAAATATGATTCAAAAAACTTTGAGGAATATAAAAAAAACTTTATAAAAGCTAATGAAGAGAATGATTTTTTATTTCATTATAATGTAGCAGGCATAAAAGATTGGGATAATAAAAAAGGAAAGGCTTTTATATTAAAAAATATCAAAAAACCAATCGGTTGTGTTCGTGAACCGCTTGCACATTTTTCTATGTTATCATTTGCTAAAAGTCCTTATGAACAAGGGCAATATTCAGCACAAACCGCATTGAAAATATTAAATGGAACAAAACCAGCAGATATTCCTATTGTGAAAAATAAAAAAGTTAATATTCTTATTAATATGAAAATTGCAAAGAAACTTAATATTTTCTTTGATTTAGATTTATTAAAAAAAGCGAAATTGGTTAAGTAGGTTTATTTATGAAATTAAGCACACGACTAATAATTAGTTTTTTAGTTATAATCGTTCCGATTGTAATTGCACTAACATCTATTGCTATTTCTATGATGGATGATTCATTGCAAAAATCTAATAAATTTATTCTAAATTTAGAACTTGATAATAGTTTTAATGAAATAAACACTGCATATAAGACTTTAGAAAACTTAGGAGTTCATGAGGTTGATCAGTATATAAATAAAGCAACTGATGATATTTCTAAAAAAATAGATGAAAGAAAGTTTTATCACGAATCGTTATGTATTTTTATAATGAAAACTGACAAAAGTATTATCTATCATAAAGAACACCTAAATGGAAATGAAAAACATTCTGACAACTTTCTCAATAATATTGTAAAAAAGAAAAATGGCTCTATTGAATATCTTTATAACAACCAAATGCGTTTTGCAACCTTTAAAGAATTCAAAGGATTTAATTGGATTATTGTATGTTCTTTATCTAAAGAGGAATTATTTCAAGCGAGAAATAATTATGTTAAAAACGCTATATTTATGGCTATTATTTTAACTCTTTTATCTATAATTATAATTTATTCTTTAAGTAAAACAATATCAAAACCTATTACTAAATTAGTTTCAGAAGTAGATAATATTGCAAAAGGAGATTATATATCTTGTAGCACGAAGAATAATGTTAAAGAAATAATCAAATTATATAAAGGAATAAATGATATGTCTCACGCATTGAATAAGGAAAGAGAAAATCGAGAACGAAGACTTTGGATTAGTGATGGAGATTCCTTAACAAATAATGCTATGCGTGGTAAAATTTTAATATCTGAATTATCAAATGCAATTCTTGCACACTTCGCAAAATATTTAGGTGCTGAAATTGGTAGTTTTTATTATTATTCTGAAAAAGAGTCTATTTTGAAACTATCAGGGACTTATGCTATTAATGATGATAATAAATTACAAGAGTTAGAATTGGGAAAGGGATTATTAGGTGAAGTTGCGAAAAATAAAAAGATTGAAATTCATTCTGATCTACAAAGTGATTATATGAAAATTAATTCATCTATTGGAGAAACAAGTATTAAAAATCTAATAATTGTTCCTGTTTATGCTGGTGATGTCTTAAAAGGAGTTTTTGAATTAGGGTTTATAAAAGAAATAGATAATAAAACTCAAGAATTCTTATCACATATTACCGAGAATATTGCTATGGCTGTTGATGTTGCTTTAAAATCAGAATTAACACAGTCTCTTTTAGAAGATGCTCAAAGATTAAGTGAAGAGTTACAAGCACAACAAGAAGAATTAAAAGTTTCTAATGAAGAATTAGAAGAACAAACTCAAAAATTGAAAGTTTCTGAAAATGATTTAAAAGCACAAAATAATGAACTTGAAGTAAAGCAACAAGAAGTAGAAGTAGCAAATAAAAATTTAGCACGCTCTGGTAAATATAAATCTGAATTTTTAGCAAATATGTCTCATGAACTTAGAACTCCTTTAAATAGTTTAATGTTATTATCTAAAGGGTTAAGTAATAACAATGAAAATAATTTAAACAAAGAACAAATTGAAGATTTGGATTTTATTTATAACAGTGGATATGATTTGTTAACTTTAGTTAATGATATTCTTGATTTATCAAAAGTTGAGGCTGGAAAATTAATTATTCATAGCGAAGCAGTTATTTTATCTGAGCTTTTTGAGAAAGTGCATAAACTATTTTCAAGCAATGCTAAAGATAAAAATCTTGAATTTAATCTAATTATTGACAAAGATGTTCCTAAAGAAATAATGTCAGACAGCCTACGCATTGAACAAATCTTGAAAAACCTATTATCAAATGCTTTTAAATTTACGAAAGAAGGTAAAGTGGATTTAATAGTAAAAAAAGTCAATAATACTATTGCAGTCAGTGTTTCTGATACTGGAATAGGAATATCAAAAGAAAAACAAAGTGAAATATTTGAAGCATTTAAACAAGAAGATGGTTCTACAAGTCGAAAATATGGAGGAACAGGTCTTGGTTTAACTATTTCACGAGAACTAGCTGAATTATTAGGTTGTGAATTAGTCTTAGAAAGTGAACAAGGGAAAGGTTGTAAGTTCACTCTTTCCTTACCAATAAAAACATCTGAAATTATTGAACAAAAAGAAGAAACTCATAAAATAGAAAAGACTTATGAAATTTTACCTGCATTACATAATAAAAAGATTTTAATAATTGATGATGATGCTCGCAATGTTTTTGCTTTAGCAAAACTATTAAAAGAAAGTGGAATGAAAGTTATTACAGCTTCAAACGGTCAAACAGGAATAGAGTTATTGGATAGTAAAATAGACTTAATTTTAATGGATATTATGATGCCTGTTATGGATGGTTATGAAACAATTTCAAAAATAAGGAGTATTGAAAAATATAATGACTTACCAATAATTGCACAAACCGCAAAAGCTATGGAAAAAGACAGAATTGATTGTATAAATGCAGGAGCAAATGATTATTTAACAAAACCTCTTGATTACGATAAATTATTATCAATATTAACTGTTTGGTTACATAAGTAAAAGAAAAGAAGCCTGCTAAGCACACGAGCCGTAAGCAAGGAAAATAGAAAGCACTGGATTTTTAGATGATCTTAAGCTTGCAACTTATGGATTATTGGATTTTGGATTAATGGAAAGAAATCCAG
>JAOZMT010000361.1 GCA_029934175.1 Victivallales bacterium
AGTCATATTAATTTATAATTCTGAATAAGTCGCAAGTTTATTGATAAGGATTTGTCCGCATTTTAAATGATGTTATCAAAAAAGCACGCTAAAGCTATGAACTCCGACAGTTGAATGAAAGATTTTGAGAAGAATTTATTCTCTATATAAAAAATCTGTTTATTTTATAAATTTATTTGAATATATGCAAATTTGATGTATTTTAATCAGTGAGTTTTTTACGAATGATTTACAGATTAATTATAAAATCTAACTATAAATAGGTGTTTTTATGGAAAAAGAAAAAATATATATAAGTCTTAATGTTTTAAAAGAAAGATTAACAAAAAGCTATGGAAATAAATTTGACAAATTGATATTATTTGGTTCTGTAGCAAGAAATGAATTTAACAACGAATCTGATGTTGATATTTTAATTATGATGAATCAAGGTAAAGAGTTAAATTCAAAAATTAGAAATGAACTTATTGATAAAGTTTTTGATTTAGAATTAGAATATGATTTATCTATAGATTTGAAATATTTCGATAAATCACAATTAAATTCAATTTGGGGACGAACTCCATTTATGCAAAATGTTTTTAATGATGGTATTGTATTATGACTTTAGAAAGAAATGATAAAATTAATTTGATTAAATATAGAATCGAGAAAGCAGATGATATTTTTGAAGAAGCAGAAATACTTTTTGAAAAAGATAAGCTTTTAGGAACAGCAAATAGAATTTACTATTCTTTATTTAATTTAATTAATGCTTTGGCGTTAAAAGATGCAGTTAATATAAAGAAACACACAACATTAAAAGCTTTTTTCAATAAAAATTATTTAAAAAATGATATAATTGATAAAAATATAGGAAAAGTTTTTAATGAAGCTATGATGTATAGAAGTGATGGGGATTATAAAATTAACTTATCCTTTAACAAAGATGATATTCAAAAATTATTAAAAAAAGCCTATTTGTTAAGCAATATAGTTAAAGATATTTTACATAAATAATTTTTAACAAAAATGAGTCAAAAAACGAGTTACGGAGAAAAAACTGCACTGCATAAGTCGCAAGTTTTATTAATAAGGATTTATAGGCATTTTGTGCTTGTTCCTAACGCCGATAATTAATTAAAATATTCACCACTAATGAACACTAACAAAACACTAATAAGAAAAAGTAAAACATTATTTTTGCTGTTATTTATAAAATTTTCTTTTAACATATATTTATATAATTAAAAATACTTTATGAAAATTATTCCGTAAAATCAATGAATTTAGATTGTTTTTATTAGTGTTCAATTAGTGTCTATTAGTGGTTAAAAATCTTTATAAATAGTGGTCGAAATTAAGAACAACGCTGGCATTTTAAATGATGTTATCAAAAAAGCACGCTAAAGCTATGAACTCCGACAGTTGAATGAAAGATTTTGAGAAGAATTAGATTGTTGGAGTTCACAACTTTAGTGTGCTAATGTTATCAAAGCAGGTAGATGAACAAAAAGATTTATTCTATAATTCTGCATAAGTCGCAGTTTCTTGATAAATATTTGTAGGCATTTTAAATGATGTTATCAAAATATGTGGCACGGACATCTTGTCTGTGCATAGTTTAGTTCAGGCTGGAAGCCCGAACCACATTTGAACTTGAAATAATGATTGACAACTTGTTTGTAGCTCACGCTTTATGGTGAGTTTATCCATAATACCCTTTAGTGAGTGATTTGAAAATGATTTTGATAATTTAAATTTTTACTCGGCAGAATAATTTTTTATTTTTTAAATGATTTTTTTTAATTAAATTTGGAAAATCAATAAATAGATGTATATTATGAACATTATTAAAATTATAAATATATAAAGGAGTTATTATGCCAGAAATTTGTCGTTTTTATGGCATTGTCATCAGAATTTTTAGTATAGACAATGAACATCCGCCAAAACACATGCATATAAAATACAATGAATATGATGCTGTAATGGAATTAAATACATTAAATATTATAAATGGAAACATTCCTAAAAAGGCACGAATCTTAGTTAGAGAATGGGCGGAAGTTCACCAAGAAGAATTATTAGAGATGTGGAATACACAAAAATTTCATAAAATAAGTCCCTTGGAGTAAATTATGCAATTATTAAAATGTGAAAACTTAGGAAATTATCATTTTTCTTTGCAGTTTAAAGAAGAAAATTTTGAAAATATTAATTTAAAAAATTTGATTGCTAGTAAAATTAAACAAAAAGCACTACAAACAGCATCTGTAAATTCTGAATGGGGCTGTCTTGAATTTGAGAATGGCTTAGTTGATATTGAACCTAAAACTTTATTTGAATTTTGTATTAATCAAGGATAAATTTCAAAAAACTTAAAGATTCTAATTTATTGCAGTTTTGTATAAGACTTCTGGAGAAATATCAGTTCCATTGTTCCAACATACAGTCCAACCATCTAAAAAGAAACTTTTGAAATATTCTACATCTTCTAACGGTTTAAATATACCTTCGCCTATCCATTTTGAAAAATTGACATTTTTATTTAATCCAGTATCAAAAGTTAAATTGATAGTATAATTATCAGTATATTTTGCATCTATAACTACAGGAATGTGTCCCATAAATTTCTCCTTTTTTTTAATCTAATGGCGCAATATGAATTTCAAACTATAACATATTATTAATTATTTACAACCAACTTATTTATTATTTTGAAAAAATCATGAGTAGTTTCATAAATTGTAGGTTATTGATTTGTTCACTAATAACACGAAAAAATTAATAATATATTTGCATAAATCGCAAATTAAATTTATATTGTGTAAGTTTTATTATTTTTTTACGAATAATCTAAATATAACAAAGGAGGTTATTATGAAGAGAAGTATTTTGGTTGCGTATATTTTGTGGTTCTTTCTAGGATATTTTGGAGTTCATCGGTTTTATTGCGGAAAATATATTACAGGAATAATTTGGTTCTGCACAGGTGGAGTTTTTGGAATTGGTTGGCTAATCGATGTATTTTTAGTTCCTTTTATGGTTCTACAAGATAATGAATAATAAAGATATATTTAACAAGGTTGCGATGTGTGCAAATACTCTTTCTGCTACAGAATTTGTTAAACCCATTGAAAGTTTTTTATCACAAACATTTAATGAGGGCATTCCTTCTATTTATGACAAAGCAATGGATGCAGTTTATAATTCAACAAACATTGGCGGTGGGAATTTGCATAGATTATCAGACAACAGCCATACATTATGGGGTGCTTGGGATAAGTGCAAAAATGCATCAGAATATGATTCTTTGAC